>DATBXH010000667.1:0-4460 GCA_036514375.1 Bacteroidales bacterium
GAACATTAGAATATAATGTTACATTACCTGCCGGTACAACCATCGGTACTCTTCCGGCAGTTACCTACACTACTGCTGCGAATGCAACTGCTGTTAAAACAGATGCAACCGCTTTGCCTGGAACTACATTAATAGCAGTAACGGCACAGGATGGTATAGCTTCACAGACATATAAAATTAACTTTACGGTTTCAACAGTACAATCTCAAACCATTACCTTCACATTACCTACAGGTAAAGTATATGGCGATGCTGACTTTGACATTACCGGTATTACCAGCGGAGGCTCAGGAAATCCGGTGCAATTTGCCAGTTCAAATACAGCAGTCGCTACCGTATCCGGAAATACTATTAAGATTCTCGCTGCCGGCACAACCACCATTACGGCTACCCAGGCAGGAAATGGAAGCTATGCGGATGCAACACCTGTTCAGCATGATTTGGTGGTTGGACAGGCGACCGCAACTGTTAGCCTGAATGGCTTAAGTGCTACCTATGATGCAACTGCAAAAACCGTTACTGCCAGTACAACCCCTACTGGTTTAACAGTTAACATTACTTATGCCGGAAGTACTACCGCACCAACTAATGCCGGAACGTATGCTATAGTAGCTACCATAAACGATCCTAATTATAAGGGTTCGGCAACAGACAATCTTGTTATCAATAAAGCCACGGCAACAGTCACCCTGAATGGTCTAAGTACTACTTATGATGCAACTGCAAAAACCGTTACTGCCGGTACAACCCCTACTAGTTTAACAGTTAATATTACTTACAACGGAAGTGTAACAGCGCCAGCCAATGCAGGAACCTACCCCATTGTGGCTACGGTTAACGACGTTAATTATACCGGCACAGCTTCGGACAACCTGGTGATTGCCAAAGCTCCTCTTACTGTTACTACGGAACCTGCCACCCGTATGAAAGGTCTGGCTAATCCTGCGTTTGTCCTTAAGTTTACAGGGTTCCAGGGTTCAGACACTAAATCTGTTATTAATCCTCAACCGACTGCAACCTGCTCTGCCGATGCCAGTTCTGTGGTAGGCGATTATGCGGTCGTAGTAACAGGCGGTACAGCCGATAATTATACCATTACTTATGTAAACGGAACATTGACAATTACGGTAAATACCGGAACCAAGTCCATTAACGGCGCAGAGGTTAAAGCTTATCCGAATCCTGTTGTTTCAGGTAAACTGAATATTGAAGTTCCTTCATTTGACAAAAAGTCTGCGATTACCGTTACATCTACATCTGGTGCACAAGTGATTGCCCGGAAGATTGATTCCAATGTAACCGAACTGAACTTAACGAATGTTGCTCCCGGTTTATACATTGTTCGCATTGAAACACCCGATGGCGTTTCCATCCAACAGATAGTTAAACAATAGCGACAAAACAAAACTCAATATCAAAAAGAGCTGCCCCAAAGGCGGCTCTTTTTATTTTAACCGGACGTTGGCACAGAGAGAGGAAGCAGGAGGTGCAGGTTATGGGCTATAGGCCGTCCACCATGGGCTGTGGACCATCGATCGTGGACCCGGCTATGGTCTATCGACAATCGGCTATTGTCTTTATTTATTCTTTTGAAAATTAAAAAACAAACCCTATATTTGAACTACTTAACCACCAATGAAGAAGATGATCAATGAAGTTGTAAGAAAGTCGTAATACACGATATTGCGGAACCAGTGATAGAGGTTAAGTAAGGATGAAGAAAAGGGATTAACCGTAGGCCGGAACAATAGTACTAACAAATATGGGTCAGTTAATCCGGACAGAAACATTACCCGTTGTAACTAATTGTATTCCTTATATAGCTATTCGATGTTAACCAACCGCCAGATACGCGGATGCCTTGCAGGGAGTTTTGGATTTCATACCCTGACCTCTGGGTTTCAAAACCAGAGCTTTGGATGTCATATCCAGACTTCCGGGTTCCATATCCAGACCTTTGGATGTCAAAACCAGAGCTCTGGGTTTCGTATCCAGACCTCCGGATGCCTTACCCAGACCTCCGGATTTCATACCCGGATCTCTGGATGCCAAAACCGGACCTCTGGGTTTCAAAACCAGAGCTCCGGATGTCAAAACCAAGGCTCCGGATTTCGTACCCACGGATCCGTATTCCATATCCAAGACTATTTTATTAAAACAGACTTCGTTAAAATTCCCTTCCACAGAATCATGTTTGCATTTCCGGTCTTCCTAATATCGTCAAGTCACTGTGACGACGTTTATCAAATTAATTTACTAATCATTAAATTTTTAATCTATGAAAACTTCAGTAAAAGTTGAAATTCCGGAAAGCAGTCCGGATGAATTGGTTACTTTAGCGAAAAAAGCACTTGCCAAACACAAAGATTTGGGCACAGCAAGTCCGTTGAACGGGCTGGATATGACAACATTTACCACCAACCTGACTGCCGGAGAGGATAAAAGGGCACAGGCGAAAAGTCTCCATAACCAGGCAGAAACGCTGAACCAGCAGGCCGCGCTGAACCTGGGGACTGACAAATCCCAGAATGTAAAAACCCCGGGGACCGTCTATTCCACATTAACCAGTATAAGAGACATATTACTTGGTATTTACAAAGGCCAGGAGAAAAAACTGACCGAATGGGGTTTTGATGTTGTAATCAGCGATGTTGGCAAAAACAACAAGCCGGATACCGACACAAAATAAATACATATCCTCCCTTCCGTAGGGACCGGCTGCGGAAGGGGCGGAATTTAGATGAGACCTTGTGTATTTAACAAAATTCTAACGGTGAAACATATAAAAATGAATTAATACAACTATCCATAGTTAATTACTAATTAAATCAAACAAACTTATGAAAAAGATTTTGATATTTTCTGCATTATTACTAACAACTGTAATTACTCATGCCCAGGAAGTAAATCTTGCGACACTTGGTATAATAACTTCTTGTAATATATCCACGCCCAGTCCTGGAGGTACATGCAACGAAATGGGAAACTTGATAGATGGAAGCGAATCAACAGGAGTGAATTTTGTCCCGGAATATACAGGAAGCGGAGGAGATGGGATGGGAAGTAGGTACTACAAATTGCAAATTGACCTAAAGAAACCATACAACATTTCTTCTTTTATGGTTAAAACAACTGGAAGTGGCTTGCATATTGGTGGTGTAGCTGCTGGTGTAAATGCAGACAGTCTTTTATTTGAAGATGAAGGCCCAAATTTAAGAATTTTGATAAAAAATACTACATTTTACAACCTCTCAACTATTCGCACAAGATATTTGACTTTTTTATTAGATGATAATGGTGCATCCGGGACATTAGTGAATATACAGGAAATTTACATATTTGGTAATGTTACACAATTTTCGCAATGGACCACTAATGGCTCAAATATTTATTTTAATGGAAATATCGGGATTGGCATCACCGACCCTGGCTCTTATAAATTAAACGTTGCTGGCCGTGTTCGTGCCAACGAAATTGTGGTTAACACCACCGGTGCCGACTTTGTATTTGAACCCACCTATAAGCTCCGTCCGTTAGCAGAAGTGGAAACTTATATTAAAGCTAACAAACACCTGCCGGATGTAGCACCAGCTACGGATATGCAAACCAATGGTGTATGCATGGGAGATATGCAGGCGAAGCTGTTGCAGAAAGTGGAGGAGTTGACATTGTATGTGATTGAACAAAATAAAAAAATAACTAATCAGGAAAACAAGATAAAAGAGTTGCAAAAGGAAATAGTAGCCTTGAAGAAGAAATAATCTCATTACAAAATAATTAACCTTTACATATTATCCATATACTTAAATTAGGCTAAAAACTAACATTATGAAAAATTTTCCTTTCTTATTTACTTTATTATTATTCTTTTGTATAGATACTCCAGGACAAAGTGTAAACCCTATTTTTGGTGACGTAAAATCTATGGAGCAAACAAACAATCCAATCGGTTATATAGTCGATGGGAATACTTCAACTAGTATTGAGATACCAGCTAATACTGAATATTTTAATTTTAGCATCTTCTTATTTAATTCAGCTAGAGTAAAGGATATTTGTCTCTTGGGAGGGAATTTAAATCAGGTACAGAGTCTAACATTAGATTGTTCCTCTTTCGATAGCTACGATGGTGAAGCTGATGAAATAAATACTTATACATTGAATGGTTCCTCAATTTCTAGGGGAATTAACAACATAAACAGTCAATTAAATGCGTTTCGTATTGACATTCAAATTAAAAAGACGGTTGGTGTTGTTGTTTCCATTTCGGAAATATATATGGATGGTATAATTGATGCTATAGATGCCTCTTCAGGAAATGATTTAAGTTTGCGAACAAATCTGTCTCCTCGGATCACTATTAAATCTGGAACAGGCAATATTGGTATTGGCACTACTGACCCTGGCACTTACAAACTCAACGTTTCCGGCCGTGTTCGTGCCAACGAAATTGTGGTTAA
>DATBXH010000668.1:0-4867 GCA_036514375.1 Bacteroidales bacterium
ATTCAACAACTGGTTTGTATGAACCTATTCCCATTCAATACGCGGCAAGTCCGGTGCTTAATATTAAACTGGATCAGCCTTTGTTTGCCTATAATAGCATGAAATGGGACCGTAAAATACAACCCTTGATGTATGAGGAAGCCAGGAAGAATTACCTTGATGCTATGGAACAAGTTTCATTGAGAGCCTTAGGTCGTTTTTTTGATTTAGCCCTGGCTCAGCTGAATGTTAGGATTGCACAGGTAAATTTTAGTAATAGCGATACATTGTATAAAATCGCCAAAGGCAGGTATAACATTGGAACCATTGCCGAAAACGATGTATTGCAGATGCAGCTTGCATATTTAAATGCAAAGACATCACTGACCAAAGCAGAAGTTGATCTGGAATTTCAGAAGTCAAGACTTAGATCCTATCTGGGGTATAGTGAAAAAGTTGATTTTGAACTTAAACTTCCTGATCAGATTCCAGCGCTGGAAGTTGATTTTCAAAAAGTAATAGACCTGGCAATGGTGAATAATGCAGATATAGTAATTTGGAATAGACGCTTGATTGAGGCAAAAAGAGACGTTGCACAGGCAAAGGGCCAGCGGAGAACGATCAATTTATCGGCCTCGTATGGTTTAAACAAGTCAACTGAAAATGATCTGCTGCCTGTTTATCAGAATCCAGGAGAAAGCAGGGGACTTACAATTGGCGTTGGAATCCCGCTTTTGGATTGGGGGCAAGGTAGGGGACGAGTAAAAATGGCTCAATCAAACATGGAGCTAACTAAGGTGCAAATTCAACAGGAGCAAACTGATTTTGAACAAAATATATATCTTCAGGTTATGCAATTTAATCTACAGGATGATCAGGTAGTGATAGCTGCAAAGTCCGATACTATAGGTCAGAAACGGTATGATGTGACGAAACAAAGATTCCTTATTGGAAAAATAGATGTGCTTAACCTGAATGATGCGCTTAAGGAAAAGGATTCAGCGAAGAGAGGATACATTAGCGCTTTACGTGACTATTGGAATTATTTTTATACCTTACGTGAGTTAACTCTGTATGATTTTATAAGCAATCAGCCATTACTTGAAGAATTTGACAGACTTGTTAATAATTAAAGATTACTAAACTTTACGACTGCTCGGACGTTTATAATTGTCAGGGTAGTAGTCTTATGTTTTATAACATATCCCTTACACAGGGAGCTTTGCATTTTTTCTTTGTCACAGGTTGTTATATAAATAACAATAAAAACTTAGCTATCTGACAAACATTTACCATGAATGGTGTATAAAACGAGGACAGTTTTTAATTATTTTAGCGGGCAAAATTTTAACGATTAAAAGAATAAAGATATGAGTAAAATTACTGTAGTTGGAGCGGGCAATGTTGGAGCCACATGCGCGAATGTGATGGCAATAAAGGAATTAGCCAGCGAGATTGTATTGCTGGATATCAAGGAAGGTGTAGCCGAGGGAAAATCACTCGATATAATGCAAACTTCTGCACTGTTGGGCTTTGACACCCGCGTTACAGGTGTCACTGGTGATTACAGCAAAACAGCCAACTCCGATGTAGTGGTTATTACATCTGGTATCCCACGTAAACCGGGTATGACACGCGAAGAGCTGATTGGTATTAATGCAGGAATTGTTAAAGATGTTGCGCAAAACATCCTTAAATATTCTCCAAATGCTATCCTGGTTATAATCAGTAACCCAATGGATACGATGACTTATCTTGCTCTTAAGTCTACTGGACTTCCTAAAAATCGTGTTATTGGAATGGGGGGAATTCTTGATAGTTCTCGTTTCAAATGTTATCTTAGCCTTGCTTTGAATGTTCCTGCCAGTGATATTACAGGTACTGTTATTGGAGGACACGGCGATACAACTATGATTCCTTTGGCACGATTTGCATCGTACAATGGTATTCCGGTTTCAACATTGCTCAATAGTGACGCCCTCAGCAAAGTTGTATCTGATACTATGGTTGGTGGAGCCACCCTTACCAAATTATTAGGAACTTCTGCCTGGTATGCACCGGGTGCTGCCGGAGCCACTTTAGTTGAGACTATTATCCGTGATGAAAAGAAGGTTTACCCATGTTGCGTAGCTTTGGATGGCGAATATGAGCAGAAGGACATCTGCCTTGGTGTGCCGGTAGTAATTGGTAAAAATGGTTGGGAAAAGATCGTTGACTTCAAACTGAGTGCGGATGAACAGGCATCCTTTAATAAAAGTGCCGAAGCCGTTCGTAATATGAACAGTGTGTTGAAAGAAATGAAGGTACTCTAAAACTGCAGATTTTTGGCCTTTATAATATAAGGCCTATTAAATAATAGAAGAGATGGAATATCCTTTCCGGGTATCCATCTCTTTTGCTATTAGCTTTAAAATCTTAAACTGCTATGCTTGTAAAAATTCCCCTTGAACTCGTTGAACTAGACAATAGCAGTTTCCATCTTTTTGTAGCAGGGTTTATTAACGGGCAAAAGTGTAATCTTATCATTGACACTGGCGCATCAAAAACTGTTTTTGCGCTCAATCATATCCAGCATATCCTTCATGAAGAACCTGTTTCGCAACCGGATATTCAGTCTGCCGGAATTTCGGCCTCCACAATTGACAGCCATTCCGGTCTTATCCGTGATTTCAGGATGGGTAACATGATTATTCGCAACATGGAAATTATACTCATTGATCTTTCATCCATTGATGAGATATACCATAAATTT
Source organism: Bacteroidales bacterium (assembly GCA_036514375.1). GTDB lineage: Bacteria > Bacteroidota > Bacteroidia > Bacteroidales > JAAUTT01 > JAAUTT01. The sequence continues at coordinate 2,732 of DATBXH010000668.1, forward strand.
ACGGATAAGTCGATCTGGGGTTTAATCGGGAGCGACTTTCTGCTGAAATACAAAGCCAGACTGGATTACGGGAACAGGTTAATGACTCTGAATGTATCGAAATCCAATATCCTGGAAAAATAGGTTACATCCTAAAATTTCCTGTAAACTTTCCATTGAAAAAAGCCACAATCTTTTGTTAAATAACGAAACACAGAACTTAAATGATTTTTTGTGTTGACTTTGTGCTTTAAGAAAAATCATGTAAGTTTGCGTCCTAACTTTAGAAAAAATATAACTATAATTTTAAACATAACTTCAAATGCAAAATAAAGGAGCTGTCAAACTATTAGCTATTGCCTTGGCGTTGGTGTGTTTATACCAGCTTTCATTTACCTGGTTTGCAACCAAAGTTGAAAATAAAGCAAAAGTTTACGCAAAAGATGATTTAAATAAGGAACAGCACTATCTTGATTCCATTTCAGGAGAGGTTGTATACAATTTTCTTGGTCTGTATAAGTATACTTATCGCGACTGCAACGAGCGAAAACTAAATCTTGGACTTGACCTGAAAGGCGGTATGAACGTTATTCTTGAGGTTAATGTAGCCGATGTTATCAGTGCTTTATCCAATTTTAGCAACGATTCAACTTTTGTTAAAGCTCTTGCACTTGCTAAGCACAACCAGATAACACACCCTCGGGAAGATTTTGTTACCTTGTTTGGGGAAGCTTTTGAGAAAGTTGCTCCTGGTGCAAAATTAGCTTCAATATTTTCGACAGTAGAGTTAAAAGACAGAGTTAGTTTCGACTCAAGTAACGAACAGGTCCTTAAAGTTTTGAGAGAGGAAGCTAACGCAGCCATCGATAATTCATTCAATATTCTCCAAAATCGTATCGATAAGTTTGGGGTTGTTCAGCCTGTAATTCAACAGCTTGAGACCAAAGGGCGTATCGAAGTTCAGTTACCTGGTGTAAGGGAACCGGAGCGTGTTCGTAAACTTCTGCAAGGAACTGCGAACTTGGAATTCTGGACTACTTACGAGAATTCAGAACTTTTTAATGGTTTAATTCAGGCTAACCAAAAGATTAAAGAACTTAAAGTTGCAGAAAAGGCAGCAGCTGATTCAGCTGCTAATTTAAAACTGGCACAAGCTGGTAAATCTGCCGCCACTAAAACTGGCGAGAATACGCAGAAAACTGATACCGGCAGCGTATCGCTTCTTAAAAAAATTGAAAAGGGAGCTGGCAAAACAACGGATTCTACCAGTTTAAAAGGACAAATGAATGATAATCCTTTATTCTCAGTACTCTACCCCAGCTATGACCAGAAAACCAATCAACCTTTACCTGGTGCTGCTGTAGGTAGGGCTTTGGTCCGTGATACAGGCAAGGTTAATAGTTATTTGAATATGAAGCAGATTCGTTCTTTATTTCCAAGAGATGTTCGTTTCCTGTGGGCATCTAAACCGGAAAAAGAAAAATCTGAGATTTTAGAGCTTTATGCAATTAAAGTATCTACCCGTGATGGACGAGCTCCTTTAGACGGTAGTGCTATCGTTAATGCACGTGGGGAATATGGAGCGAACAGATCGGTAGCTGAGGTTTCAATGACCATGAATGGTGACGGTGCTAAAGTTTGGGCTAAACTTACCAAGGAAAATATTGGCCGTTGCATCGCTATAGTTCTGGACAACAATGTACAATCCGCACCTCGTGTAAATAGTGAAATTCCCAACGGTAGTTCTGTTATTACAGGTAATTTTACTATCAACGAAGCCAATGACTTGGCTATCGTGCTGAAAGCAGGTAAGATGCCGGCTCCGGCTCGCATTGTCGATGAAAATATAGTTGGGCCTTCTCTTGGTAAGGAATCTATTAAAGCGGGCATGTATTCTTTCATTATTGCATTTATCGGTGTTTTGCTTTATATGTGGCTTTATTATGGCCGCGCAGGAAGTGTTGCAAACATTGCTCTCTTTGCCAACGTTTTCTTTTTATTCGGAGTGTTTGCCTCCATGGGGTTAGTTCTTACCCTACCAGGTTTCGCAGGTATCGTTTTAACCCTTGCTATGGCTGTTGACGGTAACGTAATTATTTACGAACGTATGCGTGAGGAGGTGCGTGCCGGTAAAGGTGAGAGAATGGTAGTTAAGGA
>DATBXH010000669.1:0-4571 GCA_036514375.1 Bacteroidales bacterium
GATGGTAAGGAAATTGTTATCTCAACCGGCCAGGACGATGAGGATCGTGAAGTACCTGAACGGGCCAAGGGATTGAAGCCAATCTATAGCAAAGGTACCGACAATACCGGTGTTGGCATTAAAATGGAGAAGAATGGAGACGAGATTACACTTACCTGCCTGATGCCAATTACAAAGAGGAGAGATTATACAGTTAAGGTTCCTAACAATTTCTCCGTAAAGGTTAAAAGCGAATGCGGCGGGGCGAATGATATTGTTATTCAGAATATGAAAAATGAGGTTGAGGTGAAGACCTGCCATTCCGTTAAGATTAAAAATGTAACCGGTTCATTAGTGCTGGCTAGTATTAGCGGTAATATCGATGTGGATCAGTGTGGGATGGATAAAGATCAAACCATATCGCTGGCTACAGTAAGTGGTGATATTACTACAAAATTTACCGAATTCAATATCAAAAGCCCGATTCGGCTGGCTACAGTGAGCGGAGAAATTGATGTTACCCTGACTCCCAAAGCTGCTGTCACTGTAAAAATGGGAACCATTTCGGGATCGCTTTATTCGGATTTTGACATCACTGAATCCGGGAAAAAGATGAAGCAGGTGGGCGGAAACCAGGTAGATCTTCCTCTCAATGGTGGTGGCACCGAGTTGAATCTGGGAACTGTTAGCGGTAATGTGTACTTGAGAAAGGGAAAATGAAATAGACGACAGACGATAGTCAATAGTCCATAGTTAGCTGCTGACGGCAATTCGTAGACTATGGTCTATCGACTATGGACTGTGGACTTTTACTAAACAATTTAAAATTATCAAGCCATGAAAAACAGTATCATCATATTGGTTTTATGCATCATCTTTAATCCGATGCAAGCTCAAAAGATTATTGAAAGACACATGGATTTTGCCCAGAAAAACTCATTGTCGCTCGAAATCCAGATTGCCGATTCCATTAGTATCCATACCTGGGACAAGAAGGAAGTATTTACCAGGGCCTCTGTGGATGTTAACGATAACAATGATAATGATGCCTATCAAACCAAATTTGACGAATCGGGCAGTATATTGAAAGTTACTGCCAAGTTTGAGGAAAATTACATGAAAACGAAGCATAACTTTAACAGTAAAATTACCTGGGATGTGTACATTCCGGAAAATACAAGTTTTTCAGTTAAAACAATTGATGGAAATATCAATATTGAAGGAAAGATTGCCGATATAAACGCCAAGTCTATTAGCGGAAATATTATTATAAAGGGCACCAACTCAGAAGTTGAGGCTAATTCTATAAGCGGCTTTGTGGATTTGAGTGTAGCCTCCGATCGTAAAGCTAATCTTGAGTTTGCTACGATCTCCGGCACCGTTTATTCGAACCATGATGTAAATTCTTCGGGTAAAAGCAAGATTGGATCTACCAAAATATCCGATCAAATGAACGGAGGAGGCAATCAGATCATACTAAAAACGATTAGCGGAAATATTTATTTTAGGAAAATATGAGGACTGGTTAGGGGAGGAAAGGCTCATAGTTTTACTTGTAGAGAGTTTGTAAATTTTGACAGAGAGAATATAACGGATTGGGTTAGTTCTCTCTGTTTTTTAGTTTGCTAATGTTTACTGGATATTTAAGCTTATATTTTTTCCAAAATAACTGACATACTTACCACTGCTAAAGTCAACATGTGCCATGCCATCGCAAGTATTATGAAAACTTAAAAAGGAATCGCCCAGGTCCACAATTGGTTGACCACCCGCTTTAAAGTTTTGAGAAAGAGCAAAACCATCAATCGGATTTTTGGAACACAAGGAATAATTGATTTTTGCATCAATCAGGGCATGATAAATAACTCCTCCTGTTTCGCCTTTAACCTCTGCAATCTGACCGCCACCGCTTATTGTAATTTTATCATCATAAACATTTGATAACGTATTTGCTTGGTCAATATTTATAAACCATACATTTTGCTTCACGGCCACAAAGGCATCAGTTGGTTTTCCGGAATTGAGGCGATCCAGTTGTGTATTGAACAGTAAGTCTGAGATATTTGCTGTATTCAAAATAGTATCGGAACCGTTTCCCAGAATAATGTCCTGCCTGGCAAACATGGCCCAGATCCCGTCCGTACGCTCAGTAAATGGTACCAGGTTTAATCCGTAAAGCTTTACTTGTCCACCTAAGATGTCTATGTTTGCAAACAAAACAGCCATAACCCCGCTATTATTTTCCCAGTGACAGGCAACGATGATATCGCCGATGTTTTGATTAAATGGTAACGGATGCGCTTTGTTTATATTGATATAAATGAGTCCTGAGCTTTTGTCAAAAGTAACATTATCGGGCAAAGGTGCGCCTTTAAATGCCGATGAGGCCACAGATACACAGTATGCCACTGCTGCCGATGTTTTAAGTCCCTGCTGTAAAGATTCAAGCTCAGGTTTTTGATTGTATTCTTTGAACTTATTGCACGAGCATGAGAACAACATAATGACAATGATTAGATAAGCCTGCGTTGTTATATAAGTTCTGGTATTGCTTTTCATGTGAAGTGTTTTTTGGTAATGCTTTGTATACGATGGTACAGGTGTTGAGGTTATTTTAACAGGACTTGATAACAGGATTTGTTACGTATAAACGATTGTTTGTTTTTTCGTGTGATAAAAATTTATTTCTTTTTATTGAAAAGCTCATTCGCCGGGCAGCCCAGATCTCTTTGCTTACAGTAATTGCAGGTTAGTTTTCCCCGGATATATGCATTACCCTGTGTTGTTAGTGCAATTACAAGTAGGATTGCAAAGAGCAGGAGTAAGTTGAATTTGACGATCAATAAGACAATGCCGGTAATCAGTGGGATTAACGATATCAGTAAATCAGGAATCATATCTTTCCAAAACATGGTTTTGTTACAGAATTTCGAAATATCTCCTTTTTTGAAGAATAAAGCACTAAGCCTTCCCTGGCCAAACCCACAGGTTTTTCCAAAATAATAACAACTGGTACAATGGTAACGGATCAATCTGAATTCCAGGAGCAGCACATAAACTAAATACAGCAGCGAAACTATGCCTCCTGCCTGGAGCATGATCACAATTCCCAAAGCATAAATACCTAATGTATTCAGGTTCGAAAGTATCACAATCCACAAGGGATAATTTTCGTATCTTTTTGCAATTTCCATGGCTTTTAGGTTTTATTGTTTTCAAGGTTAGTTAACTAAGGCAGATATAATTCGAACTTTTTAAGACAGTAAGTTCTGCTTGAAATTCATATCTTCAAATACCGGGAATGCTGAAAAAGGGCAGATATATCGAAGTGCATATTACACTGTTTGAATAGGATAAGTTACAAAAAGTAAGCCGATTGAAGGTAATCTTTTAGTAAGGTTTTTGTCTTATCTGGATCAAAAGTTTTGTTCTTTGTCCATGTCCATACTATTACTTTTATTTGTCTTTCTTTTGTCCTTTAACTTTCAATTGTTTATTCAGAAAGATTTCATACAGTTCATCTGTCGTTAAAACCCGTGAGTATTTCTTTTTCTTTAGTCCATTTATCAGATGTTTATCTCCAGTCCATAAATGAGCCAACAAATGATTATTCAAAGCAACAAAAGGTGCATCGTTTGGATCAATTCCTAAAACTAAATCAATTGCTTTCTTGATATCACTGTCAGTTAATAATATGTCATCAGCAAAAATAATTCTGGTAGTGATAATATGGTAGGTTTGATCAAATTGTTTCGGTGAAAATTTTGTAAAATGCAATATTTTATCTCTATGCCGAAATATTTCTTCTTTAAGCAATCCAATCGTGTAGAAATCGAAATATTTTGAGCCATTAATTATTAGTTGTCCAACTTTACTTTTTGTATTTAGGATTGCGCTAAAAACAATATTTGAATCAACGACAATTTTCATTTCAAACCACGGCTGGCTTTAACTTTATTCCAAATTGAATCGTTAACTGTTTTTGACAGTTCATCCACATCGGATTGTTTTGCTTTTGATTTTGCGGTTAACTCTTTATATTGTAAAAAATCAAGCATATTTTGAAGTTCGGTCAGGTCAACATATGCCGGAAGACGAACTAAGATCTCATCATTTGTCCTTTCGAGTATCATTTTCTTTTTTTTCAAATATACCAATTTTTAAGGAAACACTGGTAAATTATAAAAATGAGATATCCATTCAATTGTCTGTACAATAGCGAACCATTGGCCTGTTTTTGGATGTTCGGTCCACAATTTTAAAACCAGCCCGTTCAAAGGATTTATACAATCCTACCCAGACAAAAGAATCCGGAAGAGTTTCCGTGGTGGGAATCGTTGGATAGGCTTCTATCACTTTTATTCCTTTTTCTTTCGCATAGGCGATCACACCTTTTAGCAGTTCAACCGAAACACCGAAACGTCTGAAGTTTTTATCAATAAAAAAGCAGGGTATCGACCAGACCGGTTTATCGTCTATCCGTTTATGAACCCGCGAATTTTCGAGTTTTATAAAATCTTCCCTGGGTGCAAAAGCACACCAGGCAATGGGTTGTCCTTCATAAAAACCAAGAATCCCGGTCGGGTTATTTT
>DATBXH010000670.1:0-2724 GCA_036514375.1 Bacteroidales bacterium
ACAATGGTCAATATGATGGAATTTACCAGGTATTCTGGGCTACAGGAGCCTGCATGGCAATAAGAGCAAAACTTTTTTACGAAATGGGAGGTTTCGATCCTTATTTTTTTGCTCATCAGGAGGAAATAGATCTGTGCTGGAGGCTTCAAAATAATGGGTATAAAATTTATTGTAACACTCAATCTGTTATTTATCACCTAGGAGGCGGAACTTTGCCAAAATCCAATCCTCGTAAGACCTATCTGAATTTCAGGAATAATTTAATATTGCTTTATAAAAATATGCCTAGAAGGAGATGGCACCGGATCATTTTAATTCGACTGATACTCGATGGAATAGCTGCTTTGAAGTTTGCAGTCGGTTCTCAACCGGGAGAGTTCTGGGCCGTTTTTAAAGCGCATTTGAGTTTTTATAATTACCTGTTAAAGAAAAAATCGCCTAGGCAGTCATATGGCAGCCTCCCGTTGATATATCCTAAAAATATCGTTTATCAGTATTATATCTTCAAAAAGAAGGTCTTCTCCGATCTTCATTAAAAAAACAAAATTTTGTCGTTATCAGGGTTACTTTTTATGTCTTTTTAGGATAAATGATAGAAAAAGATACCTATTGTTAAAATGAAACCAAGTTACTCCTGGCAGGAAAAAAATATTCTTATCGTCGAAGATGATGATTTGAGTTTTATTTATGTCTCTGAAGCCTTAAAGTCATTTGCACCAAACATTACCAGATGTAAAAGTGGGCTTGTTGCCTTTTTTCACTGCATGAGCTATCCAGCTCCCGACCTTGTGCTTATGGATATTAAATTACCTGAAATGAGCGGGTATGACTCAACCCGTCTTATAAAGAAATTTCAACCTGGAATTCCTGTGCTTGCGTTAACAGCTTGTGCCATGCAGGATGAAAGAAATAAATGCATAATGGCAGGCTGCGATTTGTATCTTCCTAAACCAGTAATGCCCCACAATTTAATTAACGCCATTGCAAGTTTTTTGAATGACTCCGAATATATCGACATTCGGTAGAAGATTTTGTTTCTTCTCGTTAAAGAACATCAATTATTTTCTCTAATTGAATCCCCCTTGATCCTTTTATTAGGAGAAAACTATCAGTAATTGGGTTTTCACATATCCATTCTCGGAGTTCCAATGAGTTGGCAAACGCTGGGAATCCAAACGATTTGGCCATGGATTGATAAAAGCTTCCAACCAGTATTACTTTAGTTTCAGGGTAATTTATCAAAAGCTTTAATATTTTTAGATGCTCGGATTCTGCTTCATCACCAAGTTCAAGCATATCACCGAGTATGATAATTTTGTCCTGGCTTACTATTTTTGAAAAATTTAATATAGCAGCTTCTGTGCTCGATGGGTTTGCGTTGTAGCAATCCAATAACAATTGGTTTTTTCCTGTGTTTGTTAACTGCGATCGATTATTGGTTGGTACATACTGTGCGAGTGCATTTTGTATCTCTTTTACCGGCACATCAAAATATAACCCTGCACAAGTAGCTGCCAGGATATTTTCGAAATTATAACTACCTACCAGATTAGTACCTACCTGGAATTTGTTTTTATTGGATTGAGGATGTAGTATTTCAATCTCAACTTTTAAATATAGGTTGGCAGACAATATTTTACCCTTGCAATAGATGCCAGAATCAGGACCATAAGAAATCTTTCTGTTCCAATTCTCTGTTATTTCCGCAAGCAGTGGGTTGTCTGAATTGTAAAAAATTGTACCTTCTTTAGTCATCAGGAAATCATACAATTCTTTTTTGGTTTTAATGACTCCTTGAAATCCTCCGAATCCTTCAAGGTGCGCTTTTCCAATGTTGGTAATTAATCCGTAATCCGGTTCGGCAATTTTACATAATTGCTCTATTTCAAAAGGATGATTTGCTCCCATTTCAACTACACCAATCTGTGTATCTGCAGTCATAGAGAGTAATGTAAGTGGAACACCGATGTGGTTATTGAGATTCCCTTGCGTTGCCCAAACATTATATTTTTTAGATAGGACACTACGGATTAATTCTTTGGTAGTTGTTTTCCCATTTGTGCCGGTAATCGCGAAAATTGGCAGTCCAAGTTTAAGCCGGTGGTAATTGGCTAATTTCTGTAATGTCTCAAGCGTGTTCTCAACCAGAATGGTCCGATCGTCTATAAGATAATTTTTATTATCTATGATTGCAAATTGGGCTCCTTTCTCAAGTGCTTGTGCAACAAAAGTATTACCATCAAATTTGTCACCCTTTAATGCAACATAAACAGAATCAGGGGGGATATTCCTTGAATCTGTAGTAATTGTAGGGAATCTTAAGAATATCTGATATAGTGCTTGTATTTCCATGAATATTAAACAATAAAAAAGGGGCATGTGCCCCTTTTCTTTAATATATTTTTTAAAATTATCTTTTTCTTTTTTTCGTAGGACCAATTGGAGAGCCTACACGGGTCATCGCACAACGGAAGCCTAAGTCGTCCCTTGATTGGTCTTCCTGCAAGAATCTGCGTGCACCCGGGCTTAGCCAGTAAACACGGTCTCTCCAGGAACCTCCTTTATATACACGAACATTATCATTAATTAAGGAAGACATATCGCCAGCCTTTTGAGCGTACATACGTTGCGAGCCGGTAGTCGTCTTTTCTGCATCAGCATTGCTATAGTCGAGACTGGAAGCAAAATCACCATCATTATAATTACGGTAATCAGCTTTACTAT
>DATBXH010000671.1:0-2449 GCA_036514375.1 Bacteroidales bacterium
GGAGACAGATCACAGGAGGGCATATTGTTACAGGTATGCGCGATAATGTTGTGTGGGGAATTTACATTGTGAACTTCATATTTTTTATGGGATTAAGTTATGCCGGTGCTTTAATTTCAGGAACATTAGTTTTATTTAAGTCCGAGTGGCGGAGGCCTGTTATCCGGATTGCTGAATTAATAACCGTAATATCCATATTGATAGGGCCATTTTATATTTTGTTGTGTGTTGGAAGGCTTGACAGATTATATTTCCTGGCACTTTATCCAAGAATTCAGTCACCCATTGCGTGGGACGTTATTGCAATTTCTACAGATATCATTGGGTGTATTCTTTTTTTATACCTATCACTAATTCAGGATCTCGCTTTATTGAGAGATTATGAGGATTTGAGAGTGCCTCATTGGAAGAGGAAACTGTATAAAATTCTTGCTCTTGGCTACACAGATACTCCTGAACAACGTAAACATTTGAAGACGGCAAGGAATGTCATGGCTGCTATGATTATTGCTATAGCCATTATTGTGTATTCGGTATTGGCATGGTTGTTTGGTGTAACTCTTCAACCTGGCTGGCATAGCACTATTTTTGGACCTTATTTTGTAATTGCTGCTGTATATTCAGGTACAGGTCTTATGATCATCATTATGTGGATTTACCGGAAAGTATATCACCTTGAAGAATTCATTACAAAAAAGCATTTTGAATATGTTGGTTATCTGCTTTTGATTGTGGGTGCATTTTACGGATACTTCACTTTTTGCGATTACCTTACCAAATGGTACGGATCGCAAAAAATGGATTCATTACTAATCGATAAATTATTTTCTCAATATTACTGGCTCTTTATTTTCGCTAACTATATCGGAATTCTCGTGCCTATCATAATCATAGGTATCTCCAAATTCAGAACTATCAATAGTATCTTTTTTGCTGCTGTCCTGACGGTTCTTTCTCTTTGGGTTAACCGATATTTAATTGTTGTTCCTACGCTTGAAACTCCCTTTTTACCAATACAGGATGTACGTCCTGCATGGTTGAGATATTCTGCTACCTGGGTAGAATGGTCACTATTGGCTGCCGGGGTTGCCATTTTTGTTGTATTGTTGATGCTGGCTTCCAAGTTTATTCCAATTGTTTCGGTATCTGAGATGATGGAATCTTCAGAACAGAAAAATACATCTAAAAATGAAGTTCAAGGATAAAGTAAAACACTAATATTGAATATAATGTCAACCATGTTTAAAATATTCAGGTCTTTATTCTTTTTGTTGCTTTTTGCAGGGACAACAATCCTCAGGGTGGATGCCCAAAAAACCGAAGCAGAAACCGAGTTTAAGTATTTAAAGAATTCGGATAATTCAAGGACTTTAACCTATAGTGTTAAATATAAAAAGGATGATGGCGACCTCAAACCTGCAGAAGGTATTCCGGTCCTCTTCAAATCAGGAGATCATGATGTATTGGCAACTGTTGCAACTGATTATAAAGGAATTGCTACATACAATATTCCGGCCGATAGGAACCTGGCGTTTGAAAATGATAATAAACTGAAATTCACAGCAACCATTGTTAACAATAATCTGGTTGAGAACAAAAGTGATGAGCTATCTATGAAAGATATTGAAATCCAGATGGATTTTCAAATTGTGGACTCTGTGAAGAAAATATTTTTTAAGGCATTTGAGATAGGGGCAAAAGGAGAGAGAAAACCTATAGCCAAAACGGATATAAACTTTTATGTTCCTCGTATGTTTAGCTTGCTCAAAATTACCGATGGATCTTTTGGGGAAGATGGTACCGGAGAAATTGAATTTCCTTCTGGTATTCCCGGTGATTCGCTTGGAAATATCACTGTCATTGGGCGGATTGAGGAAAATGCTGACTATGCAAATGTTGAAAAACGCCAGGTGATAGCCTGGGGTAAAGCGACCGATTATCATATACCAAGATTTCAGAGAGCATTATGGACTGCGGTTGCTCCTACTTGGATGATTATTACGCTTACTATTTTATTATTTGGTGTATGGGCACATTATGCTTTTGTTGTGTATAAACTTTGGAAAATAAAGCAGGAAAGTAGACGAGATATGTAATGTTGTTTTATTCGGCCTAAATTTTGTAACTTAATTATAAATTTTTAAAAACACTTAAATTAAAAACGGAGGTGATTATGAGAAGATTAAAAACAATTTTTGCCATTTTGTCTGTAATGGTTTTTGGTCTTGCCATCATGTCGATGACAAATGCCTATCAGCAACAAAAGTCTAAACCCTGGGATGTTCCGGCCAAGTACAAGGATATGAAGAATCCGGTTAAGGTCTCAGATGCCAACAACAAAGCAGGAGAAGCCATATATAAGAAAAATTGCGCTTCCTGTCACGGTAAGGCTGGTTTAGGCGATGGTGTAAAGGCCAGAACCCTTAAGACTTTCCCGGGTGACTTTTTC
>DATBXH010000672.1:0-3837 GCA_036514375.1 Bacteroidales bacterium
AATTTGAAAGATTACTAATGGAATCCTGAAGCGAAGTCGCTGATTGTGTGAATGTATTAGAAAGTGCTCCAACGCTCGACGCTGCACTTTTCATATTGGAAGCATACTGAGAGGTAGCCACGGTAGCCTCCGTAATATCAGTAAGATTAGAAGTTGTAGCATTAAGCTTACTTAATGATTCTCCTAACTTCCGAAATGTTTCAGGACCTATATTAGCATCTTGAACTAAATCTTCAAATCTATCCAAAGTAGCATGACCAGATTTACCAGCCTCCTTGATAGATTCAAGTTCATCAGGGTCTGTCATACCTGCAAGTTCCGGATAAACCAATGTCCAATCCAATTCTTCGTGTAAGGGCTCGAATGCTGAGAAAAAGAAAATTACAGCTTCTGTACACAGACCGAGTGAAATCATAACCCCTGCACCTGTCCAGTGTTGAATTTTAAAAAGTGCTCCGATAATAACAACTGATGCTCCAAAGCCATAAAGCTTGGCCATAAAATTTTTCCAACCGGAGCTTTGTACTATTTCAGTAATATTCATAAAGGTTAATTTTAAATAACCAGATAATTAGGTATATCGTCTTTTATTATTTTGTATTACTTCCCAAATATTGGCGAACACAACGGAACCCAATAAATGATTTTGCAGTATCCTGATATTCATAGGACCGTGTACTTACTTGCAAGAAATAAGCTATATCCTTCCATGATCCACCCCTGACAACCTTCCTTTTCATAGCTGGCGGATCATCAGGTTTTGCACTGTATTTATAATCAGGATTTAAATCGTGCATGAACTGATATGCAGATTCATCATAAGCATTGATACACCATTCAGAAACATTGCCAGCCATATCATACAAACCCCATTCGTTAGGTTCATAAGATCCAACCCGTACTGTAGTTATACCACCATCATCAGCATAATTGCCACGAAGAGGTTTAAAATTAGCAAGGAAGCATCCTTGTTTATTTCTCGTATACATCCCTCCCCAAGGGTACATTGAGTTTTCCAAGCCTCCCCTTGCAGCATATTCCCATTGGGCTTCAGTTGGTAATTGATAGTCATGAACTGGTAGGTCGCCTCTTCTACGTAAATGTGTATTTAAATACATCGTTCTCCAAATACAGAATGCCGTTGCTTGCTTCCAATTTACGCCAACTACCGGATAATCATCATATCCAGGATGCCAGAAATATTTAGTTGCTAAAGGTTCGTTGTATGAATATGTAAAATCAGCAACCCAACATAATGTATCAGGATAAACATTGATCTTATCGTTCATAATAAACTGTTCACGACTTTGTATTGGAACAATCTCTCCACGATTATTAACTACACTCCCTTCATATTGCTGCTTATCAAAATTATACCTGTTAGCCTTTTTAGCTGCCTGTTGAAGATCTACCCAAAAATATTCGTAGTTTAACTTACGAGTATCCAACTCCTTCTGATAGAAAAAGCGCTCATTTGGCTGCAGATACATCTGATTAAGAGTTTCAACTGTTGTCTCGTCTTCCGGATCTATTTCGGTTTCCCAATTAATCATTGGTGGATCAATCGGATTTCCGTTTGCATCTTCTGAAATCAGAAAGTCTTCATTCTGTTCACCAAGAAGTCGTCTCATAATTGAATCACGAACCCAGAAAACAAACTGCCTATATTCATTATTGGTAATCTCGGTTTCATCCATCCAAAAGGCTTCTAAAGAAACAGTTTTTGAGGTGGCATTTTGTGCCCAAGATACATCTTGATCACTTGGCCCCATTGTAAAACTACCTTGTGGAATAAAAACCATACCATATGGATCAGGCTCAACGTATTTTTCCCTTCCAGGTACACCAGTTAATTCCCCGTTACCACCCTTTTTGCCACAGCTTCCGCTAATAATGGCTAATACAATACTTACTACTACTATTTTTTTCATAACACTGAGGTGTTTATGTATGTGCTGTTACTATTCTTTTGGTTAGATACGTATACTATTTTATAAAGTTAAATAAATTTTTCTATAAAAATCGAACGCTTTTTGATTTATGCGGTATTTTTTCTTTTGAAATATTAAAACTATACCCCACCATAAGCTCATGCGAACCATTATTATACTTGGATAGGTCGGAGGCAGAGAAATCATACGAATACCCTATCCGTAACCCACTTATTAATTCAATCCCAACCATACCAATGACTGCCGATTTAATCCTATATGAAACGCCACCCCATATTCTTTTATTGTATAAAAGAACTGTATTTAAATCTACATTTGATGAACTTCCATCAGTTACAATAAGAACAGAGGGTTGCAAATCAAATAGAGGATTTTTCATAGCTAAATTATAACCTGCGGTCAAATAATAATTTCTTACATTTGGAAAAGTAGCACCCTGTTTATATTTAATATTCGGTTGAAGCAGGTGTGTGGATGACAAACCAAGATAAAGATTATCAGTTTTATAAAAAACACCCAAGCCTAAATCAAATGCCATACCAGAATCATTTTCCTGAGGAATAGATGGATCATTACCGGTTCCTGTTTCACCAGGCAGTCTCCACGTTGCACCCTTAAGTGCATTATTCAGAAATCCTGCACTTAATCCAAATCCTATTTTCCCCATTCCGTTATTCACATCCATCCGATATGCGTATGCTAACTTTAAACCCAGATTATTGTTATAACCCAGGACATCGTTTAAAATAGTTAAGCCAATACCACTATTAATCTTAAATGGTTTAACCGGAACATCTGCCGAAAAAACCGATGTGGTTGGCGCTCCTTTAAACCCTACCCATTGCTGCCTGCTTAAAGCTGATAAACAAATGGCATCTTTACTTCCGGCAGAACCTGGGTTATAGTCAAGCTGATTGTACATGTACTGACTAAATTGCTCATCCTGCTGAGCAGAAACAGTTTTAAAAAGGAGAGTAAGAAAAAGAATTAGAAAAATCCTAATCATAATCTATTGTTGACCTCATCAATACTATAAAGTAGTAAAGTAAACAAAAATATCTTTCCCTTACAAATTTATTAACATTTTATTGTTAATAACCTCCCTTTCGTTTCAATGTATACTTTGAGTGAGACAATAATGTTTCCAAGTTAGATAAAATATTTTTATGGAAACATCATAACCAATTACTAA
The DNA here is from genome assembly GCA_036514375.1 of Bacteroidales bacterium. Classification (GTDB taxonomy): domain Bacteria; phylum Bacteroidota; class Bacteroidia; order Bacteroidales; family JAAUTT01; genus JAAUTT01. The sequence goes on from DATBXH010000672.1 coordinate 3,145, forward strand.
TAAGAGATGTATAATAATAATTATAGACTTAAACGTTGAAAAGTCCGCCACCATCTATCAGGGATGTCTTGATGACAAGCTAGCTCATAGTCTGATTCTGAACAAGAAAGCAAAATATTCCGATTACTCTCGGGATAGTTAATTTCCATCCACCAACGGTTAGTAAGGTTACTCTTAAAGAAAGCAATATTTTGATTAGTACTATCTAAGTGTATCAAAAATTTAACAAAATTTTCAGGCGTTATATCAGGCTCCTCAAAAATTGAACTACACGATCCTTCAAGGAAATACCATAAAATCTGGGCAGCTAACTTAGCAGTGTTAGAGTGATGATCGTTTCCGCAAGCAAGGTCATATAATCCAAAAGACTTTATCCGATTGCTGTGTCCAGCATAAAAAGATAATTGGCAAGCTTCTTCGCCAGACAATCCGTTTGGCGAACTAAACAATGTACCAGGAGCATCGCTATGTCTGATTGAATTTAAACTAAAACTAATAAGGTTGGCATCCCGCAGGCAAGGCTCCATTTCCTGAAGGTTTGCCCTTACATATCCTAATCTATAAATCTCGTAAAAAGAATCATTCAATGAATCAATAAACTCCTTCTCAACAAAATAAGTTTGATAACCAATGTTAATAAAGTTAAATAACGAGATAGATTCATCGGTATTGATTAACTTCATGTTCCCGGCA
>DATBXH010000673.1:0-3179 GCA_036514375.1 Bacteroidales bacterium
GGATTCATCAGAGTGATTGATGCAATTGGGTTGATACGCGAATCTAACGCCTGGACTAACGAAGACCAGAAAAATATGCAAAATTGGATTTCTGATTTTCTCCATTGGATGCAAACCAGCAAAATTGGGAAAGAAGAAATGGATGCAGGTAATAATCATGGTATCTGGTACGATGCCCAGAGGCTTGGTTACGCGCTGTTTTTGGGTGAGAAGAATCTAGCTGATGAGATTTGCAAAAATGCTTTACAGCGTCTTGATGCACAAATGGATAAAAATGGAAGTTTTCCCCGGGAATTAGCGCGAACCAATTCATTGGGATATTCCACTTTTGTGATGCAGGCATTTTTTCAGACAGCTATTCTTGCTGAAAAGACGGATGTCGACATGTGGAAGGCAGTGACTCCCTCGGGTAAAAGTCTTGAGAAGGGAGTCCAATTTTTACTTCCTTATTTAACCAAAGAAAAGAAATGGACAGGAAAACAGATCAAGCCTTATAATTACACCGATGCAGTTCCTCTTATTCATGAAGCTTCGCAAAAGCTGCACCATCCTGAATATTATAATAAAATCCTGGGAACAGGGCTTAAGTCCAATGAAACAGGCTGGATGAAATTGATTTCCGGATTAACGGATTAATGCACTAAAACCAATGGATAGATATCTAATACTTGGCTTTTGCTATAAATTAAGTAAATAATAGATAGAGCTATGCTAATGAAAAGGGAATTACTGGTGCTGAGCATATTCTTAGCTATTGCATTACAGATTTCAGCCCAAACAACAGTGTTTGTAAATGCTGATGGCGTTACAGATCCTTATAAGATGCTTAATTCCAAAGGCTGGTACGCTGAAGAAACAACACTTCATCCGGGGGTTAAGCATATTACGCAAATCTGGGATAACGATCTGGGAAAATATGTGTTTGTATTTGCCATGCACAGAGACACGGATGGTGATGGTAGCGAAAGGATTGACAGACAACGTCTCGAAATCAAGACGTATGGTCCTTCGCCCGAGAATATGAAAGGTAATTATGGTGATGTACACACGTATGATTGGAAATTTAAGCTCGATAGCGGATTTCAGCCTTCACCGAATTTTTGTCATATACACCAGATAAAGGCTGGTGATGGCAACGATGCAGGATCCCCGCTAATGACGATTACTCCGCGTTACGGTAACCCGGATAAACTCCAGTTAATTTATACTGCACCATCGGCTTATGGCGGAACCTCCACTCATTTGAAGGAAGTTGATTTAGCTCCCTTTAAAGGAAATTGGGTGGAAGTAAATGAGAAAGTTAAATATGCTGACAATGGAACCTACGCAATAACCATTAAGTCCGTAAAGGATGGGGCAGTTCTGCTCAGCTTCAGTACGGAAAATATTAATATGTGGAGGGGGACCGCAACGTTTATCCGGCCAAAATTTGGCATTTACAGAAGTATCAACAGTATATCTTATTTACGTGATGAGCAGGTCAGGTTTGCAGATTTTACACTAACTGAGGAAGCCTCGGTTTCAACATCAGTGGGGCAGTTGCCGGTTAATTCTGTCGAATTTAATGCTTATCAGGAGTATGATGGGGTTAAATGCTCATACCTGCTTAACAAAACTTCGCAGGTGCGGTTGTTAATTTATGATTTAAGTGGAAGACCGTTAAAAACATTGGTTTCCGGTGAACAGGAACCTGGCAGCTACACAAAAATGTGGGATATAAACCCAATCCCCGAAGGATTTTATCTGGCATACCTGCAGGTAGATAACAAAATTCATACAATTAAAGTCATGGTAAATCATGGCATAAAATAGAACGACTAATTAAAATTTGGAAATATGAAAAAAATTGTGGTTGCCCTGGCAACATCATTACTACTGACGAACATTTTATTTGCTCAGCAACAGCTTACCCGCGATCAACGTATGCAGTGGTGGCGCGAAGCACGTTTTGGCATGTTTATTCATTGGGGCGTATACTCGGTTCCTGCCGGAGTTTACAAAGGCCATGAGATGAAACGGGGAGGGGCAGAGTGGATTATGAACCGTATGAAAATACCTGTGGCTGAATATCAGCAATACGCTAAAGAATTTAATCCCGTGAAATACGATGCGGATGCATGGGTTAAAATGGCCAAAGAGGCAGGAATGAAATATATTGTTATTACCGCCAAGCACCACGATGGTTTTGCCATGTTTAAAACCGGTGCCAGTAAATGGAATATTGTGGACGCTACACCCTATGGTAAGGATGTTTTGAAACCATTGGCAGAGGCTTGCAAAAAATATGGGATCAAACTCGGATTTTATTATTCCCAGGCACAGGATTGGAATAATCCCGGAGGAGCAGCGGCACGCAAAATAGCTTCAGAAGGTTGGGATAATCCTGATTCTGCCAGCATTGATGCTTACACCAAAGAACATAGCGGTCATTGGGATCCGGCCCAGACCACTGCTACTATGGCCGAATACATCGACCGTGTAGCCGTTCCGCAGGTAAAAGAGTTACTCACTAATTACGGCGATGTTGCAGTGCTTTGGTGGGATACTCCGACCAATATGACCGATGAGTTTGCAGAGAAACTGAATGCTTTATTGAAGCTTCAGCCGGCAATTATTACAAATGATCGTTTAAAACGGCCGAATTTCCTGGGAGATACAAAAACTCCGGAGCAAAAAATCCCCATTCTTAGCGAATTGGATGGTAAGGACTGGGAAACCTGCATGACGATGAACGGAAGCTGGGGGTATAAAAGTTATGACCATAAATGGAAGAGTACAGAAACCCTTGTCCGTAACCTGATTGATATTGCTTCAAAAGGAGGGAATTATCTGCTTAATGTCGGACCTAAATCTGATGGGGAATTTCCGCAGGAAAGTATCGACCATTTGAAAGAAATTGGGGTATGGATGAAAGCCAACGGTGAGGCTATTTATGACTCAAAAGCCAGTCCTTTGCAATCATTACCTTGGGGACGCTGCACCAGGAAAGAAACAAAAAATGGCACCGTTCTTTATCTTTCTGTGTTTGATTGGCCAACAAATGGCAAACTGGAAGTCCCGGGTTTGAAAAATCAAGTGATCTCTGCCAAACTCCTGACCACCGGTGTTAAACTGAAAATTTCTGCATCCGGAGAAGGGTTGGTAATTGAGGTACCTGATAAGGCACCGGATACCATTGC
>DATBXH010000674.1:0-3084 GCA_036514375.1 Bacteroidales bacterium
AAGAAAAATACTTTAGCTTATTCCTTATCAACATTCCGCCGTTTTCATTACCTAAGGAAAGAACTTTGCCCGTTGAAATTCCTTTTCCAATTTGTACTTTGGACTCCCAGACCTATCATCTCCCTTTAGGATTTGAAATAAAATCACTTCCGGATAGTAAGATAATCTCTACTCCATATGGCCTTTACGAATTAACATGTGCATCAAACGGATCGATTATTAAGGTTGTAAAAAAATTTAAATTAAATGCCGGGAATTACCCGCTAAATCAATACCCTGATTTTTATAAATTTATTGATTCTGCCAATGAACTTGAACATACCAAAATTATTATTAAAAAGAAATACTAACCTCATCACATATACTATGAATAGAACTATTACAACCATCTGCCTATCCATGTCATGCATGCTAATTGGATTACTCCGGGAAGCTTCCGCTCAAAATTTTACGCATGACTTTGGAAAGTACAGCCTTGAAGAATTTCAAATGAATAAATACGACAAGGATCCGTCCTCAGAAGCTGTGGTTATATACGATATCGGGCTCTCTCACTTTGATAGAACCGACGAGGGATTCCAATTGGTATTTGAACGAAAGACAAAGATCAAAATCTTCACCAAGGCAGGATTGAGATGGGCTCAATTCGAAATACCATTTTATATTGGAGAGGATCGTGAAGAAATAATCAGCGATTTAGCAGGGAACACTTATAATTATGAGAAGGGTTTGGTACTTACCACGCCATTAAACACCAAAAATACCTTTGATGAAAAAACAAGCGAACATTGGAGGGTAAAAAAATTCGCGATGCCTGACGTAAAGGAAGGGTCAGTGATTGAAGTAAAATATAAAATTACCTCCCCGTATTTTTTCAATTTCCGTAGCTGGGCATTTCAAAACAAAATCCCGGTTATTTACAGTGAATATAAAACAAAAATGATTCCTTTTTACGAGTATAGGTACATTCTTCAGGGAGCCAACAAGTTTGACGCCTTTAACAGTTATGTTGATCAGGGGCTCCCAAACCAATTCAGATCTATATCTTATCAGGACATGGTTTACGAATTCATCATGGAAAATCAACCTGCCTTTAAGGATGAAAAATTTATTACTTCGGCTGAGGATTATATAGTTAAAATCGACTTTCAACTCTCCACCTTTCACAGACCGGACGGAGTGAATGTAAAATATATGACAACCTGGCCAAAACTTATTCAGGATATGCTGGACGAGGATGCTTTTGGCAAGTACTATAAATCATGCCTGAGGTCAGGAAAAGAAATTAACGACACCATGAAGCTGGCCCAAAGATCTGCCAGAGAAAAAGCAGAAATCATTGACAGGTATGTTAAGTTAAATTTTAACTGGAATGGAAACGAAGACAAACTTGCCTCAAAAACACTGAAGGATTTTTTGAAAACAAAAACAGGAAACAGTGCAGATATCAACCTTTACCTGGCAGGATTACTCAACGCAGCAGGCGTAGAGGCATACCCGGTTATCATCAGTACCCGCGACCATGGTAAAATAAAAGTGGATTACCCGTTTCATCATTTTTTCAACTATGTGGTGGTTATCATAAAGATAGACGACAAATATTTATTCCTCGATGCAACAGAGTCTTTAGCTCAATTCGCCGAGGTTCCTCCCCGTTGTTTAAACGATAAGGGGCTGATCATAAATAAAGCCAAAACCGAATGGGCAACCTTCGGCAGTCAAAAGGTTTCCATTGTAGAAAATAATATCGATTTAAAATTAAGCGGGCAGACAGATACAGCTTCAGTTTCTTTTAAAATTAATGCCAACGGATACAATGCTTTGTCAATGCGAAGAATATATCTGAGAAACCCGGCTAACCTGAAGAAGGAATTAATGAGCAACACTTTAACTTTAAAAGACTCTATCAAAACAAACAACCTTTATCAGATTGAAAAACCTTTTGAGGTGAGCTTTAACGCAAATGTGATTCCTGAAAAAGTTGAAGATAAAATACTGATTTCGCCTTTTTGTGACATTCCAATTTCAGAAAATCCTTTAAAACAACCATACAGAACGTATCCGATTGACATGGTTTACAAAAACGGACAACGTTATGTAACCACGATTCATATTCCGGATGGTTATAAACTTATAACCAAACCTGCCAATCTGACGGTTAACAACAACCAGGTTGAAATTCAGTATCTCACCGAGCAGCCGGATAATAATTCCATCAAAATTACCGGTTACTATGTGTTTAAAAAAGACATGTATGATTCAAGTGAATATAACTACATAAAAGGCTACTTTGCCAAGATAGTGGATAAGTTTAACGAGAAGATTGTATTAGCAAAGAATTAGAATAGATTTTCCATGAATTAACACATTGTTATATAATATATAAACGCTATTGATAATTTCATGAAGAAATCATAACTTTCACACAAATTAAGTCTTTTCAAGGCAATTCTGATATAGAATAAGGATGTTTATTAAACTCTAAAACTTTCCTGCTATGTCTGATATCCAAGGATTAGTACGAAAATTAGCCGACGAGCACGGACGGACCCGTGAAAGTTTACTTCCCATATTACAGGGAATCGTGAGAGAAGAGAATTATCTCTCAGATGTAACATTGACAGAAGTTGCGAGAGAACTCGATGTCTCTGCAGCGCAAATTTATGGCACAGCTTCCTTCTATTCATTCCTCGATACCCAACCCCGCGGTCAGTATGTAATACGCATTTGCAAAACAATAACCTGCGAGATGCATGGAAAAAATCAAATTGTAAAAGCGATAGAAGAAACCCTTAAAATAAAAGTAGGAGAAACTACTCCAAATAAAAAATTCACTTTACTCCATACCAATTGTTTGGGCTGGTGCCATAAGGGACCAGCTATGCTGATTAACAACAGGTCTTATACTGAACTCACACCTGAAAAGGTGATTGAGATACTATCTGAATACGCTAAGAAATAATTGATCTAAAACTCATTCATGGAGGATGTAATAGCCCCAAAGATCAGAAGAGTCGATCTGATTTTTAATTCTGATACGAATATCTACAAAGTACTTTCCCAAACCTTTAAAAAAAGCAGCGG
>DATBXH010000675.1:0-3468 GCA_036514375.1 Bacteroidales bacterium
CCATAAGACGTCATCAGCCATAAGTTCTTACTATTGTCCTCCAGAATTGCATTAATCTGCGGTAGTATATCCTTGTTCTGTAGCCGAATAGGATATCGGGAGAAATTATCCAGTTTTTTATTATAGACGAACAATCGGCGCTCCGTTCCCACCCAAATTTTACCTTTTGAATCAACAAAAACGGTATACACGGCAGCCAGATCGAGAGAATTGGTATCCGCCGGATTATGCTGATAAGCCACAAAGTTGTATCCATCGAATTTATTAAGCCCTCCGTTGGTGGCTATCCACAGAAAACCGTCATTATCCTGGGCAATACAATTGAAAGAAGTATTGGACAATCCCTGATAGGGGGTATAGAACCTATCCTGCTGAGCCATACCGATAAGTAAATGGCTCCAAATTAAAATGACAAAAAGAATTGTTCTTTTCATTTGGTTATAGTTCTAAGTAGTTTAGTAGTAATAAAAACAACTCAAGATAAGGTTTTTAAATGAAATTCAATCACAACCTTTCGATATAATGTAACATATTCTTAAAAAAATGTAACAGTGAAAATTTATCATGATACATAATCTTTAAACTAGGTAACAATTAAAAAGCCGCATGCTGAAAGCATTGCATAGATTTGTGGCAAAACTATTATTTTATTTACTAAACCTATCCTTAAAATTTATGAAGAAACGTTTGCTACTATTTTTATTAATGTCCATCATTGTTGGGCATTTTAAATTGCAGGCTCAGGCTCTCACGGTCACAGGAACGGTCACGGATTCCAAAACCGGAGAAAGTTTACCCGGTGTGAGTATAGCTTTGCAGGGTTCTAGTAAAGGGGCGGTATCGGATGCTAATGGTAAATATAGCATCGAGGTCCCTGACGCTAATGCTATCTTGGTTTTTACGTATATCGGTTATGTTTCCGAAACCATCACAGTTGGTGGGAAAAGTACAATTGATGTTAGTCTTGTACCGGATATCAAGAAATTGGATGAAGTAGTGGTGGTGGGGTATGGTACCGCCAAACGAGGCAATCTGACCACAGCACAAACTTCAGTTTCTGCCAAAGATATAGAGAAAACCGTAAACACTACCATAGAACAGGCCATTCAGGGTAGAACAGCCGGAGTTTATATTACACAAAACTCGGGGCAACCTGGTGGCGGCATCTCTGTAAATATTCGAGGTGTCAATTCCATTAATGGCACGAATGAACCTTTGTATGTCATTGATGGAATCCAAATTGCCGGCCAATCCATTTCAACGGGGTCACAAAGTTCATCCAATCCTTTGGCCGGAATAAACCCTTCTGATATTGAAGACATTCAGGTATTGCAGGGACCATCAGCTACAGCAATGTATGGTTCGAGAGCAACCAATGGTGTACTTTTGATCACTACAAAACAAGGTAAAGCTGGAGAGGTCAAAGTTAACTATGGTTATTCTTATAGCTTACAGGAGCCTCCCAAATATTTAAGCGTCATGAATCTTCGTCAGTACGCACAATTTGTTAATGAAGTAGAAGGTACTAGTGCACCCATTCAATTTAAAGATCCTTCACTTTTAGGTGATGGTACCGACTGGCAAAGTGAATTGCTTAAACAGTCCGCAATGTATAAACATCAATTAAGTATAAGTGGTGGCAGCGAAAAAACCACATACTATTTATCAAGTGAATATTTAAGTCAAGATGGTGTGGCTGCAGGTTCCGGATTTGACAGGTATGGTTTCAGGTTAAATCTAAACAGTAAACCTAAAAAATGGCTTAATCTTGGGGGTAATTTCAGCTTTAATCAAACGAAAGAAAAGCTCACAACAAGCGATCAGAATCTTATTTTAAATGCATTAACAGAAACGCCAGAGACTCCTGTAAAAAATGAGGATGGTACCTGGGGAGGTGGTGATTTTCATATTCCGGCTCAGCAGTTTTCGCCGGTAAACCCTGTTGCAATTGCTAGTTTAATAACCAATAATAATACCAGGAGGCAATTTCTTGGTGGTATTAATATGGACATTACCCTTATAAAAAACTTGGTTTTCAAAACAGCCTTTAATACTAATTTGGGCTATGCTAATTCCATTGTATTCACACCGACATATTCTTTCGGCTGGGCTCAGAATAAGTCCGCAACATTAACGGATGGTGCAGGGAATAATACCTATTGGAATTGGAACCAACTTCTGGAGTATACAAGGCAAATTGAAAAACACAGTTTTGATGTCCTGGTGAGCCATGAATCCCAGGCCTCTACGTGGAAAACCACAACCTCCACAAGAGCAGATTATCTTGTAAACAATATTTTGGACTTAAATGCAGGAGATCCTAACTTAACCTCTAATTCAGGTGGTCAGGGCAGCTGGGCTATGGAGTCTTATTTCGGAAGGTTAAATTATAACTTTGCCGAACGCTATATCGTGGAAGGGTCCATTCGTACTGATGGATCATCAAATTTTGGTCCGGATAACAAATGGGGGGTATTCCCGGCTGTATCACTGGCCTGGCGGGTCACCAAAGAGCCCTGGTTTCCTCAGACATCTGTTTTGAATGAATTAAAAATAAGGTTGGAAACCGGAACTACGGGTAACCAAGGCAGTGGAGGCATTTATTCGCCGATGAATACAACAGCTTCACAATGGGGCACTGGCTTCTTACCTGCCAAATACAGCAATCCCGGATTGAAGTGGGAAGATACGAAGACAAACAATATTGGTGCGAATGTGAATTTATTTAGCAACCGGATTCAATTAGAGTTTGACTACTACAAAAAGAGTACCGACAACCTCCTGATGGATGCCCAATTGCCATATTATATGGGAACGAACGGAACCGGATCTGTTGCTCCTCCTACGGTAAATCTTGGTGCCCTTGAAAACAAAGGATGGGGAGTAACATTGATTACCACCAATGTTTATACAAAAAATTTTAAATGGGAATCCAATTTCAACATCTCAGGTTTCAAGACAAAAATTACAAAATTATACACCAATGCAGCATTTGTTGATCGTACATCATGGTGGATGAACAGTTGGACACAGCGTAGTACTTTAGGCCAGGCACCTTGGTTATTCAGAGGATACATTCAGGAAGGTATCTTCCAATCCGTAGATGAGATAAACAATAGCCCCGTTCCGGTTGATAACAACGGGGACAGATTAGCCACAAACGTTAGTAATGTATGGGTTGGTGACATCAAGTATAAAGATATCAGCGGACCAGCCGGCGTGCCTGATGGCATCATCGACACGTATGACCAGACGAATATTGGTAATCCATGGCCTAAGTTTTTCGGTGGGTTTACAAACACATTTACTTATAAAGGACTTGAGTTAAGTGTTTTGCTTACTTTTAGTCAGGGAAATGATGTTTACAACTATGTAGCTTGGCAAGATAACAATCCGCATAATGTTTACCTGGGCCGAAATTTGATGACTACAGCTGAAAATTTTGCAAAATTAACAACAGCGGCTGAC
>DATBXH010000676.1:0-7656 GCA_036514375.1 Bacteroidales bacterium
ATGGATTGAGAATCCAGGCTAATTATGGTCAGTTCCGTGCGAATGATAAAGATTTTTCCAATGCGTTTCAACTGTACCGGAATTCCTCATTTTCAGCAACACTTCTTGATTTAGACGCTATTTACGAATTCAACTTTCTACCTTACAAATTTAACGAAAGGAAAACGGTTTTCTCGCCTTATCTTTTTGGCGGACTTGGATATGAGTTTGTTCTGCAATCTCAAAACCCGATGGGTAATCATCTTGCTATCCCGTTCGGAATTGGTATCAAATATCTTGTATCGCGAAAAGTTTCCATAGGCATTGAGTGGAGTTTCCGAAAAACTTTCCGTGACAATATCGATGGAATTCAAGACCCAGGGGTTACTTCCGAAAATTCATTAATAAGTAATAAGGATTGGTATTCATTTGCAGGATTTTTTATAACTTTCCGCCTTTTTGATAATACCGGAGATTGTCCTGTGTATCGGTAAAAACAGTAAAATGACATATAAAGACCAAATAATTTCTGAGCGTCTTCCAAAACACGTCGCTATAATTATGGACGGCAATGGAAGATGGGCGAAACAAAGAGGAAACCAAAGAATATTTGGTCATAAAAATGGCGTTGCTGCAGTGCGGGATACAGTAGAAGCTTGTGCCGAACTGGGAATTAAATTTTTAACATTATATGCTTTCTCCACTGAAAACTGGAACCGGCCTAAAAGGGAAATTGATGCTTTAATGTCATTACTTGTGCAAACCATACACGCAGAAACCTCAACTCTCTTAAAAAATAACGTGAGATTAAACGCTATAGGCAACTTATTGAGCCTCCCAAAGAATGTCGGAAATCAACTAAAGGAAGCCATCGATAAAACTTCGTCTGACGACGGTTTGACACTAACACTGGCTTTAAGTTATAGTTCCAGGTGGGAGATTCTGGATGCAGTAAGCAAAATAGCTTTGAAAATTGAAAAAGGTGAATTACAGGCTAAAGATATTACCAATGAGGTATTTACTCAGCATCTTTCTACGGCTGACATGCCTGATCCTGAACTTATGATCCGAACAAGCGGAGAATATAGAATAAGTAACTTCCTCCTTTGGCAATTAGCTTATTCGGAATTACATTTTACAAATACCCTTTGGCCCGATTTTCGTAGAGAAGATTTATATAAAGCCCTGATTGATTACCAAAAACGCGAACGAAGATTTGGTAAGATTAGCGAACAAGTAGTAAACAATATTAATATTAAGTAATATCAAATGTTTAACCGGATTTGTATTTTCATTGCCCTCACCATTAATAGCTTCAGCATTTTTTCACAAACTCCCGATCAAAAAAATCTACCTGTTATCGATTATTCAGAGCCTAAGGAATATATTATTGCAGGAGTTGAAGCATCCGGTGTTCAATATCTCGATAAAAAAGTACTGGTTTCTATGTCTGGACTGGTGGTTGGTAGGAAAATCATGGTTCCTGGAGATGAAATAACCAAAATTGTTGATAAATTTTGGAGTCAGGGGTTATTTTCCGATGTTAAAGTGGTTGCTTCCCAAATCAAAGGCGATAGCATATGGTTGGATATTAGACTGAAGGAGCGCCCCAGGTTAACGGAATTTACAATTAAAGGTGTAAAAAAAGGTGATGTTGATGACTTGAAAGAAAAAATTGGGCTAAAACCCGGAGCTCAGGTTAACGACAATGTTATCAATAATTTGAAAAATATTATTTACAAGTTCTATAAGGAAAAAGGATTCTGGAATGTAAAAATCAATGTTACGCAAATTCCGGATACAGTTTCCAAAAACCGGGTTTACCTTACTGCCGATATCAGGAAAGGAAGAAAAGTAAAAATCTCCTCTATCACTTTCGATGGAAACCAAAAGTTCGCAGATGGCAGACTGCGCAGGGTGTTGAAAAAAACGAAACAAAAAGGAGGCTTAAACTTTTTCAAAAGTAAAAAATATGTTGAGTCTAACTACAAAGAGGACAAAACGAAACTTGCTGATTTCTATGCTAAAAATGGATACCGCGATTACATGTTTCTTAGTGATTCTATCTGGATGGTTTCAGATAGTAGAATTGCACTTCGCATAAAAATTCACGAAGGAGATCAGTACCATTTACGCAACATACGCTGGGTAGGCAATACAAAATACCCCGACGAAGTACTTAACAGAGTGCTGATGATGAAAAAAGGTGACGTGTATGACCTTATAGCACTGGATAAAAGAATTTCCTCGGACGAAGACGCGGTTCACTCGATGTATCTGGACAATGGTTATCTGTTCTCCAGTGTTGAACCAGTTGAATCGAAAATAGAAAACGATTCGGTAGACTTGGAGATTCATATCACCGAAGGCCGTCAGGCTTCTATCAAGAATATTATCATTACTGGTAATACCAAGACAAATGAGCACGTTGTCCGCAGAGAATTAGACACCTATCCCGGCCAACTATTTTCGAGGTCAGAGATTATCAGTAGTGTTAGAAGATTGGGACAGTTGGGTTTTTTTAACCCTGAAAAAATCAATCCTACACCCATACCAAATCCATCCGATGGAACCGTTGATATTAAATATTCCCTTGAAGAAAAAGCTAATGACCAGTTGGAAATATCCGGAGGTTGGGGTGGTAATATGCTGGTTGGAACATTAGGGTTGCGTTTCAGTAATTTCTCTGCCCGTAACATATTTAATCCCAGAGCATGGCGTCCTGTTCCATCCGGAGATGGACAAGCTCTTAGTCTGCGGGCACAAACAAACGGTTCGTATTACAAAGCCTATAGTATGAGTTTTACCGAACCATGGTTTGGCGGAAAAAAACCAAATTCTTTCTCATTTTCTCTGTTTTACACAATTCAAAATTCTGCTTCAACTTCCTTACTTTCTACCAGTAACCAAAACTTCAAAGTAAGCGGCGCGTCCATTGGCCTCGGAAGAAGATTGCAATGGCCTGATAGGTATTTCCAGTTGTACAATGAGTTGTCATTTCAAAACTATAAACTCGAGAACTGGCATGGCTACTTTCTCTTCGACAATGGCTCCTCGAAAAATTTGAGTTTCAAGATTATGTTGTCGCGTACTTCAACCGATCAAACAATCTATCCAAGAACCGGAGCCGTAGTTACTATTGGTTTACAAGTTACGCCGCCTTATTCATTGTTCAGAAAGAATAATTTCTGGAAGCTAAGTCCGGCTGACAGTATGGGTATAGCAACTTCCGAGCAAAATACATCCGAGTATGCAAATGCCTCCTCTTCTTTAAAACTTGGATACATTGCCGGAGCTGTTTACGAGAAAGAACAAGCCAATAAATACAAATGGATTGAATATCACAAATGGACTTACAAAGGTACATGGTATTATCAGATAGTTAAGGATTTAGTATTAAGCTTTAATACTCAGTTTGGTTATCTTGGTTATTTTAACAAAAACCTTGGCTATTCTCCTTTTGAAGGATTTTCGCTGGGAGGTGACGGATATACAGGTTACAGTCTATATGGCAAAGAAACAATCGGACTGCGTGGTTACCAAAATGAATCTGTAACTCCGCCAACTTATGCCCTCTATTATAATCACGGACAAAGTTCTTACTCAAGTACCAGTGTGGCAAATATCTATTCAAAAGTATCGCTGGAACTCAGGTATCCAATCACACTTCAGCCATCGGCAACCATTTTCGGGCTAGTCTTTCTGGAAGGTGGTAACTCATGGACTAAATTTGAAGAGTACAACCCATTTGTTATGAAACGTTCTGCCGGTGTTGGTATCAGAGCCTTTCTTCCAATGTTCGGTTTATTAGGTATTGACTGGGGTTATGGTTTCGACAACATACCATGGGCTCCGAACGCTAATAAGGGGAATTTCCATTTTGTTATGGGGCAACAATTTTAAATGCGTAATTAATTATGGTATAAATTTTGTTCATAATAAGTTGTTAATCTCTAAAAATAACGCCATGAAAAAAATACTTGCAATTGCGGTTATAGCAGCCATTACAGCTTCATTTACTATGGCTCAGAAATTTGCTTATGTGGATAGTGAATATATTTTAAATAATATTCCAGCCTATAAGTCAGCTCAGGATCAGCTTGATAAATTATCCAACGATTGGCAAAAAGAAGTAGAAGCCAAATATGCCGATATCGACAAGATGTACAAGGATTATCAAAATGAAAAAGTACTTCTTACCGATGATATGAAAAAAAAGCGTGAAGACGATATTGTTAAAAAGGAACAAGAAGTTAAGGATTTACAAAAAAAATACTTTGGAAAAGACGGGATGTTATTCAAAAAACGCCAGGAACTAGTAAAACCTATTCAGGATGAAGTAGCCAACGCAGTAAAAGAATTGGCGTTGGAACAAGGTTTCGCTATCATATTTGATACGGCATCCAATCCTAGTGTTCTATACTCTAACCCAAAGAATGACAAGAGTGATGAAATACTGCAACGACTAGGATATAAGAATTAATTTTTTACATTTGCACAAAAACAAATTAAAAATAACACAGAAATGAAAAATAGGGTAAATCTCATCATTATCGCTCTCTTCCTTGCAATCCCTGTTGTAAGCTTCGGGCAGAAGGTTTATAAATTTGGCCACATTAATAAACAGGACATTATACAAATCCTTCCAGATAGAGACAGCGCCATTGTTAAATTACAGAAGTATCAGAAGGATCTTGAGAATCAATTGGATATTATGAATGTAGAGTATAATACTAAATTACAGAAATATCTCGATGATCAGAAAGGTCCTACACCAATGGATCCGCTTATCAAGCAAAGCAGAGAAAAGGATCTAACCACCATGCAACAAAATATTCAGCAATTTCAGGAAACGGCTCAACAAGGTATGCAGCAGAAACAAACGGAACTTATGCAGCCTATCCTCGAAAAAATACAGAAGGCCATTAGTGAAGTTGGTAAAGAGGGCGGGTTTACATATATTTTTGACCTAGCCACACAGTCTGTTGCTTACTATTCGTCTGATAGCCAGGATGTGACTGATTTGGTAAAACAAAAACTTAATATCACTAAATCCGCAGGTAGTACCAAAACCGGTGGAACAAAGAAATAAACGGAGCATATAAACGGCGAGCCATTCCGTCACCGGAATGGCTTTCTTTTTTGGTAAGAATAATGTCACCGATAGGAGTATTTGATTCAGGATATGGCGGGCTCACCGTATTAAAGGAGATAGTACGAATATTACCCGAATACGATTATATCTATTTGGGGGATAGTGCCCGTTCACCATATGGAACTCGTTCGTACGAGGTAGTCTACCATTTTACACTCGAATGTGTAAAAAAGCTGTTCGATCAGGGATGTCATCTGGTTATACTTGCCTGTAATACAGCATCGGCTAAAGCACTTCGAACCATTCAACAAAAGGACCTTCCTGTTATAGATCCTGAACGCAGGGTTTTAGGCGTAATAAGGCCCAGTGCAGAAATTATAGGCAATTATACAAAAACCAATAGCATCGGCATCTTAGGGACTCAGGGAACGATTGCATCCCTCTCCTACCTTATGGAAATAGAGAAATTCTTTCCTGATGTAAATGTTTACCAGGAAGCATGTCCGTTGTGGGTACCGCTAGTCGAAAATAATGAACATACAGGCGATGGGGCCGATTATTTTGTTAAAAAAAATTTGGATCATCTTATCCAAAAGGGAGTTAATATTGACACTATAATCTTAGGATGCACCCATTATCCTTTACTTCTTGATAAAATAAAAAAATATACACCGGAACATATTCAAATAATATCACAAGGCGAAATTGTAGCTGAAAGCCTAAAAGACTACCTCCGGCGGCATCCTGAAATGGATGAAAAATGCAGCAAAAACGGAAAGCGTTTGTTTTATACAACTGATACATCCGAAATATTTGATCAGCGGGCATCCATATTCTTTGGCCAGACGATTAAATCGGAACATCTTGTTCTTTAGTTCGCAACTTGCGACAGGTGGCTTACTAAAAATAAGTCTGATCACTTAGTAACTTCTTCATTAAACCATCCTGCATACATCTTATAGTTCCTCGATATTTTCTGGATCATTTCTGCAGTTTGGGAAGGCTCAATATCTTTTAGTTTTTTAGCCGGATTACCGCCATAGATCGTATTGGGTTCAATTATGGTATTTGAGAGCACAACTGCTCCGGCGGCAATGATACAATTTTCACCTATTATAGCATGGTCCATAACAATGGCTCCCATCCCTATCAATACATTCGATGATATTTTGGCTCCATGAATAATGGCGTTATGAGCTATCGAAACATTATCCCCAATTTCAACTACCGACTTTTGATACAGTGTATGTAATACAGCACCATCCTGAATATTCACATTGTTTCCAATACGGATAGAGTTTACATCGCCTCTCAAAACTGTGTTAAACCAAACACTGCAACCGTCTCCCATAACTACATCTCCTACAATTGTAGCATTTTCAGCAAAAAAACAGTCTTTCCCAAAAACAGGGGTGAATCCGCGTACTGATTTTATTAAAGCCATATTTTATATTTTAATATATTTAACTCTTTTTTATGCAATTAACTAATAATAAAAACATTGTTAGTTGTAATGGTAAGTTTAACCCCTTTTTCTGATGGAACAACTTTCAATTTTTTCATTATATTTGTTTTCTACATTCAAAGTCCGTTGTTACGTTGTAGCAGTCCCTCTTATTAATGCTCATGCTGATTAAATAATTGATCTGGTCACTATTAATGAACTTTCCATAACAAAGAGACTTGAATATACATTTACACGAAATAGAACAACGAAAGTAATAACAAAGCCCTTATTAAACAACTCAAATCATGAAAGGTTACCTCCAAAGTATGTATTGAGAGTAACTCTGATAAGATGTTGACAGTAAGGGTAAAATAACGAAGCCATATGAGTAATCGTATGAAAATTAAAGAACTAGATGAAGTAGTAGTAAAGTTTGTGGGAGATTCAGGAGACGGGATGCAGCTTACCGGAACTTTGTTTTCAGATGCTGCGGTTAAAGCTGGAAATGATCTTGCTACGTTTCCCGATTACCCTGCTGAGATCAGGGCGCCTCATAATACGGTAGCCGGAGTTTCCGGTTATCAGGTCAATATTGGCAAGAATCGTATCCTTACGTCCGGTGATTTATGTGATGTTTTGGTTGCGATGAATCCGGCCTCTTTAAAAGCTAATCTTAAATGGGTTAAAACAGGAGCTACCATTCTTGTAGATACCGATACATTTGAAGAAAGCATATTTTCCAAGGCTGGTTACGATTCCAATCCTCTGGAGAATGGAAGTCTCTCAAGTTACAACGTCTTAAAAGCTCCCATTACAACCATGACGCGTGAAGCCCTTGCCGATTTGAAGGTGGAAGGTAAAATGGCTGACAAAACAAGGAACATGTTTGCCCTGGGGATGATGCTTTACTTGTTTAACAGACAGTTAGACTCAACAATGAATTATATTAAGTCGAAGTTTGGTAAAAATCAGACAGTTCTCGACTCAAATATCGCTGTGCTAAAGGCAGGATACAACTATGCCGACACTATTGAAGCACTTCCTTCCACGTTTATAGTCCCCCCCGCTCCTATTGAAAAAGGAAGGTATAGGAACATAACCGGAAATATAGCCACTGCATGGGGATTACTGGCAG
>DATBXH010000677.1:0-2149 GCA_036514375.1 Bacteroidales bacterium
GTTGGTTCTGTAAAGGGGTATCTGGATTCCTATGAAGGTCTTAAGAATCCGCTGAGATCCAGGATAACTTCAAAATAATAATTTGAAAATTCCAAAATTCCAAGATTCCAAGATTTGGGGATTTGAAGATTTGAAGATGAGGGGATAATGTGCCAATCTGCTAATGTGCTAATGGTGAGAATTGAGGAAACAAGATTGATATGAGGATGGGGGGTGTAATGGGTTACATTTTGAGGGAGATAGCGAATTTAAAAAGGATTTTTTGCGAAAGTCCAGCGGTTTGTTTTGTTTTGATTACCGTTGTGTTGTAGAAAGACATATTTAGTTAATTTTGATTTTTTATAA
This sequence comes from Bacteroidales bacterium, assembly GCA_036514375.1. Taxonomy (GTDB): domain Bacteria; phylum Bacteroidota; class Bacteroidia; order Bacteroidales; family JAAUTT01; genus JAAUTT01. The sequence goes on from DATBXH010000677.1 coordinate 346, forward strand.
CTACAACTAGCTAATTGACAATAAAAGTATTTTGCCTCAATAAAAACAGTTTTCATATTTAGAAATAATTAAAAAAAGCCTTTATGATAAAGGTCTCTACTTTCTAATAGCTAATATGAAGTTGGGAATTTTCTTGAGACAGAAGTAACGAAATACCTATGAGACGATTTGTTATTTTACTTTTGTTAACCTTTTTTTGTTTGTCCGTATCATCTCAAAATTACACACAACTCACTCATTATTCTGCCGATGAAGGATTATCAGAAAATAATGTACTTTCTATCTTACAGGACCATAAAGGCATTATGTGGTTTGGTACTTACGACGGATTAAACAAGTTTGACGGATACACTTTTAAAACTTATAAAAGAAATACAGCAAGTGGAGTCACCTTGCTCAATTACAGAGTCGACCGGATACGTGAAGATTCGGATGGGTTTCTCTGGGTTCAAACGTACGACGGTCGTATTTATCGTTTCAATCCCGGAACTGAAAGTTTTTTACCAGTTCCCCAGTGCCTTCCGAAATACAAGAACTATAAGCTGTCTCTAACAGGGTTGTTTACCCTAGCCGACAGTTCTATTTGGCTTACAGGAGGCGAACATGGCGATGACGACTGTTTCCGCATTGTGAATAAAGGAATAAATGAAGTTAATGTTGCTCATTTTAACACAAGTAACAGGCAATTTACATCCAATAAGGTAAAAAGGATTTATTTGGATAAGTTGCAAAATACATGGATTCTTACTGTTAACGGAATAAACCTACTTAGAAAAAACGCAGAAAAGACTATTCCATTTTTTAAAGGTACTGAAGCAGATGCAAATGGATTCTATGCTATTTGCGAAAATTTTCCGTCGATATACCTGGGAGGAACAAAAGGATGTTTAAAGAAATATAATAGCCGGAAAGAAACCTTTGAATGTATCTCAACTCCAATCTCTGTTACTATCACGGATATTCAACAAATTGCACCGGATAAACTCTTTTTACTTACCGACAAAGGTGGATTTTATCTTTTCGATATTAAATCAGGAAAATTTGAGGCGTTCAATACATCAAACCGTCCGGAGTTAAAAAGTAATAACTATTTGAATTGCTTTATGGATAAACGTCATAATATCTGGTTGAGTGACGATAGGACCAATGTTGTACTTTTCAATTCCACAAAAAAACAAATTATCAACTTTAAAATTACTCCCGAGAAATCATCAGGATACAATTTTCTGTTTTTCGAAGATAATAATGACAATATTTGGATACATCTCAGAGGTGGAGGGTTTTGCCGCTTCGACTCCATAACCAATACATTGGTGCCATTTTTTAGCAGCTCAAAATCCACGGACCGTAAATTTTCTAATGTTGTTAGAACCGCTTTTTCGGACCGTCAGGGAAATCTTTGGGTCTGTCCTTATACGTATGGTATAGAAAAGGTAGCATTCAGGAGCTCACCGTTTAGTTTCTGTAAGCCTAATCCTGATCTTCAATTTTCTGATCAAAATGAGGTAAGATCCGTATTTCAGGATAGAGATAACCTACTATGGGTGGGAACCAAAAACGGATCTGTCTATTTGTTTGACGAAAAATATAATCCCTTAGGAAAACTAGGAGCTGATGGCGGATTAAATAGTTACGTTCCTTTCAATGGCCCTGCATACAATATAACAAGCGATCATACAGGAGCTATTTGGATAGCAACCAAAGGAAATGGTTTATTTAAAATTATTAAGAAAGGCAATGGTAAAAGTCTTAGTTTTTCCATTACAAATTACCGCAACAATCCGGACGATCCTTTTAGTTTAAG
>DATBXH010000678.1:0-6827 GCA_036514375.1 Bacteroidales bacterium
AACTGCGAAATTCGCAATTGTGTTAAATCAAACAACTTCCAAACCTGTGCCGATTGCGACAAACTGGATAATTGTGCCATAGTTGGCAATTTACACAAATACGTTCCCGAAGCACTCGAAAACCTCAAATCCTTAAACTAATGGAGTCAACTAAAATTATTGGGCAAACTAAAGACGCTGGTTTTGAAGTCGGTATCCGAAAAACGTTTCAGGTTTCCACAGAAAACGCCAGGGATTTCCTTTTTAGCAACGAAGGTATAAAACAATGGTTAGGCGAAATCATTGCAGGAGAACTAACATTAAATCAGGAATACCACACGAAAGATGATACTGAAGGAACGGTAAAAATTTTCAATCCTTCCTCACACATCCGTATAACATGGAAAAAGAAAGAATGGTCTAATGTTTCCACAATACAAATAAGAATTATACCTGCTAAAAAAGGCACAACCATTAGTTTTCATCAGGAGAGGATGCTCAACAACCTTCAGCGCGAAGAAATGAAGAAACATTGGGAAGCAATTTTGAAAAAGCTGAAAGAAAAAATCCAGCAAAAATAGAATGGGCAGAGTTAACATTGCCAGTAGACTATACTATACTTATAACCCAAAAGTTAAATAAGTAATCGTTTCTGATGTTCCTCGAAATGTTTCCGTTCTTCTAATACTGTTAGTACAGAGACTTTATCTTTCTCGTAAGTTATAGTCTTAAATCCGACCTTCCAAATATCTCCATCTCCATATTCTCTAAGAATTTTAATCTCATTTTCATTGGAAAAATAATCTTCAGGGATAATCTCAACAATATCACCAATGTCAGGAATATGAGGAGGGTTCTCAATTTTAACCTGAGATGTAATTAATGAGTTAAATGCGATTGTTAGTATTAGATTCATACTGGGAATTTTATTAAGTGGGTTCCCCAGTTTCAGCAAACTTCTGTAAATAAGGCAATATCTCCTTCACCTGTTCCTGTGTCAGGTGCATTCTGGCATTAACAGCTTTTCCGTTAATATCTTTATCAACTCCAAGCCATATCTTATTTTCAAGCACTGCATTACTTTTTTGCAGGCTGCATTGCTGTTTATAATCGTCCTGAAAGGCTATTTTGCCCAAGCCCTGTTCAACTTTAGTAGTTACTAATTCTGTTTTATCCATAAAAGCTTCACCTTTCCAATATTATATAACTACTACCGAGTTTTCACTTTGAAACTCGTTGGATACAAACTTGTCAGCTTCTGTTTCATTCTTCCATTCCCAGCCATCAATGAGGTATTTGAATTGGTACTCCCTGTTTCTTTCAAGGTCTAAAGAAGCTGTAAACTCCCCGTTTTTATGCCTTTTCATGGGCAGGCTCCCAACTTCCCAGTTGTTGAAATCGCCAGCCAGGTACACCTGACTAGCAGAACGGGCAATGTCTTTGGTAACTTTAAATGTTACCTTGCACATTGACTTCTTTTCGTCGTATTGTTTTTTCAGGCTCATAACTGATATTTTAAACTTAATCCAAATTTACAAAGTTTTGAAGATATAGTAAGAAATTATGTATGATTAAGCAGCTACGTCACTGGCTATTGATTTTACTTTCCGGTAAGGTAAATTAAAATAGAATGTAGAACCAACGCCATATTCCGACTCCATCCATATTTTTCCCTTCATCGACCTGACAAGTGATTGTACAATAGGAAGTCCAAGGCCTGTGCCTTTACATTTGGAAGTCAAACATGGGTCATTTACCTGTTTGTACCGTTCAAAAATTACAGCCTGCATTTCCGGCTTTATACCGATACCTGTATCTTCAACGTAAAACTGTATCGTTTTGTTGTTGATTAGGCGGCATCCAAAGAGTACATGCCCGTTCAGAGTGAATTTCAGAGCATTGCTTATTAAATTTACAAAAACCTGTTTAAGCCTTGTAAAATCTGCGTATATCTGGTATTGACCAATGGGAAGTTCAATACAAGTTTCTAATTTTACTGCACCCTGTTTGTAATGCTTTACAGGTACATCAAACATATCGGATAACTCTCCGAATAAGTCTTTTAAATTGCCAGGCTTTTCAACGAAAGTTAATTCCCCCGCTTCGATCTTTGAAATATCCAGCAAGTCATTGATAAGGTTTAAAAGGTCATCGCTGCACCGGTCTATGATTTGAGCGTATTCTTCCTTATCTTTTGCCAGCAAATCAGGGGCTTTAAGAAGTTGTGCAAAGCTTTTGATTATACTTACCGGGGTGCGTATTTCATGTATCATATTCGCAAAAAAAGTCGATTGCAAACTTGCTTTTTCCTGGACGTCTGCTTTATCTTTTAAAAGTTGTTCACTCAACAACTGAGATTGTCTGTTTGTTTCGCATAAATCTTCATAAAGCGGCATGTATACCTGGCTTGTCCTTTCGTTTACTTCTTTATTTCGTTTAATTAATAGTTCATTTCGCATAAAATGACGTTTTTAGATTAATAAAATGTTAGTAAAGGTTTTATATCAATGTATTTGGTTTTTGAAAAGATATTTTCTGAGTACTAAACTTATTTTTTCCTTGTTTAACGGCTTGCTTATAAAGTCGTTTCCACCTGCTTTAAAACATTCTTCTATATTTTCTTCACTTGCATAGGCAGTTTGGAAAATAACGGGAATATCAATCCTTTTTCCCCTTATTTTACGGGTTGCAGTAATGCCATCCATTTGTGGCATACTTATATCCATTAAGATGACGGATATGTCTTTGTGTGTTTCCAATATGTCAAGGACTTCCAATCCATTTTTTGCCCAGATATGCTTAACCCCAAATTGATGCACCAGTTCTTTTAGTAGAAAATAATTTGTCGCGTTATCCTCAGCAATCAATATTTCTGCTTCACTATATTCGTCGCCTTTCATAAAAATGGGTTCTATGGGTTACTAACTAAAGACAGATGATTAATTTATTTGATCAGTCATTATTGTCATGAATATTTATTATCGGTATGCCATCATTATATTTTGTAACTTTCAAGTTCTCTTTCGTCCAGGTTTGATTACCAATTGTTATTGTATTATAAGTATTCCCATCAATATCTTTTATAGTTTGCGCCTGTTCATTGTTTTCAAAATATATCAGTGAGAAGAGAATAAAGATAATTTTCAGGTATTTCATAAAGTCCGTTCAAAAGTCGCATGGGTTAATATTACAAAATTACTTTTATTATCCAGCCTATCAATGTTCCCAGCAATGGAATAATTATTAATCCCAGGCAACCGACACCTATACTTCCAATACCGCCCCCTGAATATTTATCATTTGAATCTTTTTCAGCTAACTTAAACCAGTGAGTAAAACTTATAACCGATGATATAATACCAATTGCAGAGCCTATAACAATAAAATAAGAAGGATTAAAATGCCTGAAATAATAGTAGCCCAATAGTAATGAAAAAGATACCATCCAACAGCCCGAAAATATCAAAATATCAGAAATATCATCATACCCCATCCAATCATTGGGTTTTATTGTTAATTTGGAACTAATGCGTTTATTGACTGAAATGACAACTATTCCCAGAACTGTTGTCAAGACAATTATTATCACTTTGTAATTCATCTTGAATAAGTATTAAAAGTTAATAGATGCCTTTAAATTGAACCAGTATATTCGATGCTGCATCTCTTATTTGAGGCAACAGGTCAGGGTTGTTTTAATAATAAACCCTTTTAAACCAATTAAAAATACAATAAAATAATTTTAAACAAAAATTATTGTTAATCAATTGATTTAAATCAGAAAACAAATATAAGTTCTAAAATACATCTAAACTACCCCCAACTCCAAACCTACCATTAGCTTTGGCAACTCCGTTCTCAACCCCAATAATCACATCCACATCATGGGCAAAATCCTGTTTGCCCCGGAAATTTCCTTCTTTGGTTGTATGGAAAATAAAGATGAAAGCTGTTTTTGGGTTGTCTTTTCTAAGCTTGGTTAAATCCTGGCTGGATAATCCTGCTTTACTCACCGAATCAATAAAAACAAACTGATAAGGAGCTAAATCGTCAGGAAGCTTCTCTGCAATCACCAAGTTGGGATGTATTGCCCCTAAACGTTCGAGCTTTTCTTTTAATGTATAACCAAAGCCTTCCTCGATGGCAACGTACAAAACCTTTCCGTGATTTTCAGCAAGGTATTTGGCAAAATCAATGCAAAGGGTAGATTTCCCGCTTTTGGGAAGGCCAAATACCATTGCAGAGAACCCTACCGATGGGTCGCCTATAAGTTCACGATACCGACCTTTTAACCCGATGGTTTCAAATTCCATCCCAGCTAATTCAGTGCTTGTAATTACTAGAGGTTCCGGTGCTTCATTTAAAGGCTTTTCTTCTTCAGCTTCAACTCCGCGTAACCCTTTTTCTGCTTCATAAATCTTTTGTAAGTATTTGGCTACTTTCTTTTTTTGCTGCCTTCTGACCATCCAGGACATAATACCATTTAAGGTACTATCGCTTATGGCTGGTATTTGGGACTTATTTTCAAGATAGCTCTCCAGAGAAGATTTTATTTCCTTTATTTCTTTCCAGTAAGGACAGGTTTCAGGTATTTTTCCTGATTCAATGGCTTTTTCAATCCGGCATAGCAATGCTTTGGCTTTGTCTTTTACATCTTTTTTACCATGAATACCAATGTATTGCTTAATATAAGTTACAGAAAGCATTGTCTTTTGACTTTGGGTAATCAGACTATATTTTTCTAGTGTATTTTCATCCAGTGAAACTTTAATATTATTTCCCATTTGATTATAACACTTGATAAGCTGTTGCTGGATATTCTCAATTTCTTTGGCATAAGCCGAAGCCTTTCGGATGCGCTTTTCAATAATGGCCTTTTGCAACGAGTTCAGTAAGTTCAGGATTTGTGTTTTATCTTTGGTTTTACCGTGTAAACTAGCATAGCGTTTGATAAATGACACTTCCAAATCGAGCTTTTCTACCGACACTGGATTGTCTGCCGTTTTCTTTGGTTTTTCTTCAGGTTCTTTCGATTTCTCCTTTGGTACGGACTTTTTCTTTTTACCTTTTTTCTCTGGACTTTGCTCTGGTTGCTGAGATTGCTTTGATGCCACATCATTGAGCTTTTCCACAAACGTGTCAATATACTTTTTGATGGTGTTGTCATCGTTATATAAATCAATATTTTCACGGACAAACTCAAATTCAGAAGCTTTTAACGGCTCTGGCAGCAAGCTTTGATTGAGCTTGGAATATTCTTTCTCAATGTTTTCAATGGTTATCATAGTAGTATGTTATTACAAGTTCAATAATTCGAGCATTTTTAACTTGGTTTGTGCTTTAATCCGGGCAATCCGGATTCTTTTGTTATTGTTCGAGATGGATTTCGGCACAACAGGAATTCCCGGTTGCGTGGTGTTCACATGGCAATAGCCGGGCTTATCCGTCGGTTCAGGAAAGTGACAGGTTTCCGGGTCGTAGTCGTCTTTGAGGTATTGAAGCAGGTAATTAAGCCTTGCAAAATCCTCAGCCCGTTCCAGTGGTGATTTCCCTTTCACGGCAAGGGTTTCTTTCTTGGCTTCAATCTCTTTGTATAATTCCAAAAAGCGTTTGGACATTTCACCATGCTGACCGCCTTGGTAATTGGAGAGTTTGGCTTCTACGTTCATCACGTCTTTCTTCAGCTCGCTTTCCAAACCACTCATATCATCAAAGATGGATAGCCGTTTGGGTTTGAGAATGGTGCGCTCAATTTTATAAACGTTGGTCATGGATTCCTTGAACTCGTTTACAATCCAATAATTCCCAAAATAATGGACTTCACGCTGAATCTTACGTGCGCATTCCAACAAATCGTTATCGGAAACTGACGAGCTGGTCTGGATTTTCTCAATATCGGTTTTCAGGACTTCGCTTTTCTTTTGAAAGTCCTTAATTTTCTTGGTTTGCTCTTTTTCGTCCGGTGCATTTTTATACTCCGAAAGCTTCTTTTCAACCTGCCCGTTGTCGAAAATCCAATGCTTAGCCAGCGATTCATTGTAAAACTTGTTTATCCATGCAACAAGCTCGTCTTTGTCGGTCAGGTATTGGCTAATGGCTTCTTTCACTTTGTTAACCTGTGAAAGGCTTGCGTTGGCTCGGCTTAGTTCCCGTTCTACTTCACGGCGTTCTTCATCGAAATATAGAGCCGTGATACGGCCTACATCGGTAATGAGCGCCAGTTTTACTTCCTGCGGGTCGAGCGATTCTACATCGAGGACATTGCCCCGGTCGGCCTTGAACCATATATCATTGATACGCCCCGTTTTTTCTTCGAGCTTCTGGAACACGAACACGTCCATCGAATCCTGAACCAATGGCATAACCGAACGAACAAATGCAAATTCATTGCCTTGTCGCCAAATACGTCCTTCGAGTTGTCTTATATCCGTAGGATTCCAATCGGGATAAAGATTGTAAATGACTGTTCCCCGTTTCTGCAAATCAATCCCCTCACGGATGGTTGCGGTGCCAATAATGATTTTCACAAAGCCAGCGAGAAAAGCTTCTTTGACGTTTTCTTTTTTTATATCGGATATGGAACTGTCAATGATTTCCACTTCATCAAAACGGGTATTGTTGTAAAGGATGTTCTTTTGGTAACCCACTTCTTTTTCAAGATATTCCTTGATGTACCTGAAATACTCCTTACCTCGGTTCATGTAAAGAACCTGCCCTGAAACTTCTTTCAATACAGGCGGGACATTTGCAGCATTGCTTTTCGCCAGCTTTTCGTGGAACTCCTTTACCGTTCGGCAACATTCACAGGCAAAAAGTATTTTAGGGCTTTCTTCTACAAACTCTTTGTA
>DATBXH010000679.1:0-5871 GCA_036514375.1 Bacteroidales bacterium
CATCAATAAAACCAGGTATTTAACCGGATATGGGTATATCAAGTTCATAGTAGTATTGATAATTAGTAGTTTATGTTAAAAACAGTAAAGTGTAATAATAACACTTCAAGATGCTAAATTAGCTTTTATTTTAATAGGATGAATAAGAGCTGAAGTTTTTATTAGGATTCTATAATAAAATAGTAATAACAAACTGTATAACTTAAATTTAAAAAATCACCCAAGGGTCATTTGTCCTTACCTGGAAACCTTTCAATCGTGATTGTAAGTCTTTGAGAACGTCTGCATAATCAGGGTTTGATGCGAGGTTCTTTGTTTCTTCGGGATCTGTAATTAGGTCATACAACTCGTATTCATCATGTTGCAATAATTTATGTACGCTTCTCCTGCCATAGTTTTCAGAAAAAGATTTTAATGTCTCTTGCCATGTAACTGATACGGCTAAGTCATTAGACAAGGGAAATGGTAATTGCCATGCAATATTGTGGATAAGCTTATAGCGTCTGTTCATCACCATACGCATGGGATAGTACATGGTAATTTCATGAAAAGTAAATGAAGCAAATAACTCATCCCATCCTTGAGGATGTTCCAGGCTCATAGCCTCTTTGAAAGACCGACCGTGAAACGGATAGTCGGCAGGCTGTGAATGGCAAATATCTAAAATGGTAGGCGTAATATCCGCCCAGTTAATCATAGCGTCACACGTGGAGTTTGAATATGTTTCAAATGGTGGTTTAATAATACAAGGCAGCTTAATACCAGGTTGATACATCGTGTTCTGTGCTCCCGGAAAAGCAATACCGTTGTCGGATATATAAATAATTAGTGTATTGTTCCAATTTCCTGTTTCTTTCAGAAGTTCTAATAGTCTTCCTATTCCGAGGTCCATCCTTGATACTGCCTGGGCATATTGGGCAAGTTCTTTCCTGCATTCAGGTGAATCGGGTAAATAAAACGGTACTATCATTTTTCCAGGTTTGTAGAAGGTGGGTATGATTCCATCATAACCTTGTTTGTTGTTTCCAAAGGAATTAATTAGGGATATATCCTCGTCGTTAGCTTCATTACTTCGAAAAGGATCAGCCATTCCGAGATACAGAAAGAATGGTTTATCCGTTTGCTTCAAAAATGATAAACAGCTCTCCGCCATTTGGTAAGTATTTCTGGAGTTAATTCCGGCTCCCAGTGATGTGTCAAACTTGAATGCAAGATTATCAAGGGGAAAAATACCTATCCTTGCACATCGATAATCTGCATCCTTAAGATACTTCGGCAAGCTTTTTATCTCCGGAAATACGGAGAAATGACTTTGCCCTTCGCTTTGTCCATATTGGCCAATGGCATGATTGTAAAGGCCTGTTAATATAACTGACAGACTGGCGTTTGCAGATGATACGGTGGTATAGGCATTTGTAAATTTAACACCTTCGGATGCCAGCTTATCAAGGTTTGGTGTTTTTATAACAGAGTTTCCGTAGCAACCAAGATCGTCCGTGCCATGCCCATGAGAAACAATTAGCACTACATTAGGGTGTTCTGCCGACATTGTGGTCGGTTGTTGTGCCTTAAGAAAGACCCCGGTTAAAATAAAACAGATGATGAAAATTAATCTTGTATGCATTTTTCAATTAGTTTAGCATCTTAAATCTGGCAGCCCTGTTGTTTATCTAACATTAAGAAATAATAGCGTTTAACGGCGCTTGATTATTTATCTAAATTTACTAAAAATTCAAATACCTGAATTTGTGAAATTGCAGGATACAATTACGAATAATGGATATTCCAGATCTCTATGGAGTCATCCCTGGAGATACCGTGAATCTATAATCATTGTCATCTTTATTCTTGTGGTAAGCATAATTATCGGAGTGCTAACAAGGGGTGCAGAAATCCCTGTAATCCGCAATCCTTATAACATATTTATTGGCGGAGCACTAGTTCTTTCAATACTGTTCATTTCTCTTTTTCATCGTAATAAACCTTTTGTTCTATGGCTTTCAAGCGTTCCTGCTGCACTTAGCTCTATGATTCTGTATATTCTGGTGGGACTTGTTATGGGGTTAGTACCCCCAAGCTGGCTGAATAACTATGAATTTTTCAGACTAAGTGGATTATCTCATATGAAAACCAGTTGGTTGTTTCTCTTTACTTACCTGTTTGTTCTATCCGCATTAGGCATGGTTATCATTCGCAAATTATTTCCTTTTAAAGGCAGGAGTATAGGGTTTTTTCTGAATCATACCGGACTTTTTGTTATATTATTAGCTGCTGGTCTTGGAAGTGGCGATATTCTCCGTCTTGATGTAAATTTATTGAAAGAAGAAAGTGAAAGTAACATTGGTGTTTCGGGCAGCGGTGATATGTATAAACTCCCGTTTACATTGAGGCTTTTGAATTTTTCCATTGAAGAATATAACCCAAGGCTGGTGTTTGTTGATTCCCGAACAGGTAAAGTAGAACCCTCACAGAACAAAGGTTTCCCTATGGTAGAAAAAGGCCTGAAAACAAGATTAGGCAGTTGGCGCATTGAAATAGAAGATTTCATTCCCAATGCCATGTTTATAGATAGTTCTTTTGCAAAATATGAGGAAGTTGGAAGCTATTCGGCCGTTAAGGTACAGGCGATAAGTTCAGGGCGGGACACAATTAAAGGTTGGATCTCGAATGGGAGTTACTTACAAAGCCCGGTCAATTTGCATCTTGATCATAATACTTTACTTGCACTATCATTGCCGGAACCGAAAAAATTTGTTTCCGTAATAGGCGTGGCTCGTGACAGTGCAAAAATTGATACGGTAACTATAGAGGTAAATAAGCCTTATACTATCGATGGTTGGAAAATATACCAGGTAGGATATGATCAAAGCAAAGGCAAATGGTCTACATTAAGTGTGCTGGAGGCTGTGAACGATCCGTGGTTACCATTGGTATATGCTGGTGTTTTTATGATGATGGCTGGCACGCTTTACCTTTTTTGGATCGGTTACAGACCATCAAAGATAGATTAAACATACAAATTACTAAATTCTTTTGGAAGATCCTCGTATTAAAAGTTCAGGATTGAGGATAATTCTTTTTGGAATTGTATTAGCCTGAGGGTTCGCTATTTCCTCTAGGAAGAGTTTGGCTACGCTATGTCCCATCTCAATACTATGCTGATCAACGGAGCTTAACCCTGGCTCTAAAATATCATCATACGGTTCGTTTGCAAAACCAACAACTGCTATATCCTGAGGTATTTTAAATCCCAGTTCTTTCAGCTTTAATATGACTCCAATAGCTGAAAAATCTCCCGCTGAAAATATCCCATCTGGCAACGTTGCCATTTTGCTTATAGTGATAGCAGCTTGTTCACCCGTATCTCTTGTGATGGCTCCCTCAAATATTAAAGAGTTTTCAAACGGGATATTGTTTTTTGCTAATGCGGCCTTATAGCCTTCAAAACGATTATGGTAAATGCTTACATGCCTTGGGCCACAGAAGTGGACCATACGTTTGCACCCTTGTGAAATCAAATGCTCTACCGCTTTAAAAGCGCCTGCAAAATCGTCGATTTCTACTTTGTTCACATCCATGTTCACGGGCACCCGGTCGAAAAATATAAGAGGCAGGCCTTTACTTTGTACCAGATGAAAATGTTTTAAATCTGTAGTACCCGAAGCCAGGGAGACCATTAAGCCATCGACCTTTCCATTGATCAATGTTTCAACAATGGCTTTTTCGCGTTCGTATGAGTCGTAACTTTGACAAATCAAAACGTTATAACCTGCATCGTAAGCAACATCTTCGATTCCTCTGATCACTGAAGAAAAAAAATACCTGTTCACATGAGGAACAATGATACCTATGGTATTGCCCCTTCCTTTGCGCAAACTGGAAGCAATTGAATTGGGTTGATAATTCAGCTTTTGCGCTAGTTCTAACACGGCTTCTTTCATACCCTTACTAATTCTGGGATGATCTTGTAGGGCTCTTGAAACTGTTGATGCCGTGGTGTTTAATTTTCTGGCAATATCGTGGATCGTGACTTTTTGTTTCTTCATCTACTTGTGCAAATTTGTGCAAGTATACTATTAATTTTTATTTTGCGAAATGAATCTTATAAAAAGATGGAAGTCTGTGATACTTACAAACCTTTTTTGGTTTATAAAAAATCAAATTCTATTTAAAAAAGTTGATGGTAAATCAGACTTTTTTTTTAACCTTTGCGCAATCGATGGTACAAATTTATTTTGATATTTTTACACTTCAAATTTTAAAATATTTTGGTTCTTATGAAGAATAAGGTTGTTACGTTTGGTGAGATCATGTTGCGGTTGAGTACGCCTGGTTATGAGCGTTTTATTCAGGCAACTGGTTTTGATATAAACTATGGAGGTGGTGAGGCTAATGTCGCCGTATCACTTGCTAACTATGGGATCCCTGTAGAGTTTGTTTCACGTTTACCAAAAAATGATATTGGACAAGCCTGCGCATCCGGTTTGCGTAAATATAATGTAGGTACTAATCATATTGCTTGGGGTGGAGAGCGCTTAGGAATTTATTTCCTTGAAACTGGTGCTGTAGCTCGTGCCAGTAAAGTTGTTTATGATAGAGCATATTCTTCCATAGCTACCATTGAGCCAGGAATGATCAATTGGGATATGGTTTTTGAAGGCGTAACTTGGTTTCATTGGACCGGAATTACACCCGCTATTTCCGAAAGTACCGCCAAAGTTTGTCTTGAAGCCATTAAGGCTGCCAATAAAAAAGGAATAACTGTTTCTACTGATCTTAATTTCCGTAAGAATCTTTGGAAATACGGCAAAAAAGCTTCGGATGTGATGCCCGAATTAGTTGAAGGTTGCGATGTCATTCTTGGAAATGAAGAAGATGCGGAAATGGTTTTTGGAATTAAGCCTCAGGGTGTTGATGTTACCAAAGGTCATGTGGAAGCTGCTGCATACCAGTCTGTCTGTGAGCAATTAATGAAGAAATTTCCACGAGCCAGGAAGGTGATCATTACTCTCCGCGGTTCGGTTAATGCGAATCACAATACATGGTCAGGTGTGCTTTTCGACGGAAAGAAGTTGTTCAAAGCTCCTGATTATGATATTACCCATATCGTTGATCGCGTTGGTGGTGGCGACTCTTTTATGGGCGGCCTGATTTATGGATTATTGACATATAACGGAGATGACCAGAAAGCCTTGAATTTTGCCGTAGCTGCATCATGCCTGAAACATACTATTCCTGGTGATTTTAACCTGGTAACTGTTGATGAGGTTGAAAAACTGATGGGTGGAGATGCATCCGGAAGAGTTTCCAGATAAATAAACAATTTAAAATTTTCAAATTCTTACATATACATATTAACTAAAAAATGGCTCGTTTTACAAGAATACAGGTTGCCTTAAAGATGGCTGAAACAGGGATGATTCCTGTTTTTTATAATAAAGATATTGAACTCTGTAAAAAAGTGCTGAAAGCTTGCTATGAAGGCGGAGTTCGGGTGTTTGAATTTACCAATCGTGGTGATTTTGCCCATGAAGTATTTACTGAACTCAACAAGTATGCAGCAAAAGAACTTCCTGAAATGATCCTCGGAGTTGGTTCGGTTGTAGATGCAGGTACCACATCTCTTTACATTCAATTAGGAACTAATTTCATTGTTTCTCCGGTGTTAAACGAGGATATGGCCAAGGTATGTAATCGTCGCAAAATATCATGGTCACCCGGTTGTGGTTCAGTTACTGAGATCTCAAAAGCCGAAGAATTGGGTGCCGAGATAGTGAAAATTTTCCCTGGTTCGCAAGTCGGTGGCCCCAAATTTGTAGAGGCAGTGAAAGGTCCGTTGCCATGGTCGAGTATTATGCCCACTGGAGGTGT
>DATBXH010000680.1:0-2261 GCA_036514375.1 Bacteroidales bacterium
TCAGGCTACAACATGCCAAAGATATGTTTGTATTTAGTTGCTATACTGGGCTGGCTTACATTGATGCCTTCAACCTCACTTCTCAAAATATTGGCATAGGAATAGACGGCCAATACTGGATAAGTACCTGCCGCAAAAAAACAGACCAGCCGGTGAGAATTCCCTTACTCCCAAAGGCAATGGAAATCATCGAAAAATATAAAACTCATCCTTATGCGATTGCCAAAGGGAAGCTTCTACCTATCTACTCTAATCAAAAACTCAATTCCTACCTGAAAGAAATTGCAGACCTATGCGGCATTACAAAACCACTGACCTTTCATATTGCCCGCCATACCTTTGCTACCACCATTACCCTTAGCAATGGTGTTCCTATTGAGACTGTATCAAAGCTATTAGGGCATGGAAGTATCAGAACTACGCAGGTATATGCCAAAGTAATTGAACGAAAAGTCAGCGATGACATGAGTTTACTAAGAGAAAAACTAACAAGAGCCACAAATAATGACTATTCCGACAATGTTCAAAATGTAACAAAAGTAATGTAGAAGTTTTCTAAATCTTTAAATAACAAATATTTATCATATAATATGTTGTTTAATAGCACATTATAAGTTTGTCACTAATTGAAACTAAACTATTCCTTCTTTCGTAATTAGATTAAAATACAGTATCCCCACAAATAGGGACTCCGAAAAATAGCGGCAATAGTATTTTAACCATTTCTGAAATCATGAGGCAGATTACAAGGTTAAAAGCATTCCGGCTAAAGCCGGGATATTGCTGGCCACATTTCATTTAGTTGCTTATGAAGATTTGAGTAATAAAGAATTATAATACAGAATAAGTTGGCTAAGACCGGGGTATCTGTGAACCAACCTTTGGAGTATGTAATTGAGGCGAGAAAAAACCTTGAATTCGAGCTTAAGCGGATTGAAGATGAAGGGCTTCCTCTTCTGAAAAAAGCTGAGCGTTCAATCTATTGCATAAATGAAAGCCTTAAGCAAATCAAGCAATTTGTTATCACTCAGCAATTCCAGTCACAGGATGATGAAATTTTATTCTTCAAGGAAATTAAGCCATCTATCTATTCCAAACTGATTTATTTTGTCAAGATCTTCCACATTGAATCTAAACGCCCTGACGGAAGTGATAAATCAAAAAAGAAATACCTTCTGAATGAGTTAAGTAAACTGGAAAATTTTTTCTCCGAAAATCTTGAATTCTATCAGTACATGCGTAATAACAGAACTTTCCTTGATGACAAGTTTTTTGTCAGGGGCAAGCTCGACTTACGGTTATCCATTGATCCGTATGTTTATGATGTTGACCCATCTTTCTCAACCGGTCTCGACTATAAGGTAGCCCAAATCCTGGCAAATAAACTTATTAGTATATATCTGAATTCTGAGATAGAGGCTTTGATAAAAAAAGAATTTGTCAAATCAAAACAAGGTACGCTCCTCAAAGGCAAGTATGTTTGGACAGCCCACAAGAACTCACTCGTTGAAATGATTTATGCTTTTAAAGCTGTTCATGCCATTAATGAAGGAGATTTCGACATCAATGAGTTTGCCCTTCACCTGGGTGCGTTTCTAAATATTGAGTTAGGTGATATTTACCGCACTTTTCTTGAAATTAAAGGGCGAAATAACCAGACAAAGTTCCTCGACAGCTTAAAACAAGCCTTGATTGACAAGATGAATAAAGAGTTTGAATAAAACACCCCAGATACCCAACTTGGGTGTTTTGTCTTTTTTGTCATTTTTCAGCTTAAAATCATATCATTTCAGTTCAAAAACCTGCAAAACTTATTTTTACCCAACTTGGGTGTACCTTGGGTGTTTTTCTTGTAAATCCTTTCAAAATTTGTTGTAATAACTTTAACCTCTACTCAAATGGCAACAGAAATTATTACAACTGACGATTTACGGGAGTTTAAAATTGAATTGCTCGAAGATTTTAAGAAATTGTTAAAGGAACATGGCGGCCAACCTGCAAAAAAGTGGCTCAAATCGCATGAAGTGCGCAAACTGCTCTACATCTCACCTGGAACCCTTCAAAACCTTCGTATCAACGGTACGCTTCCCTATACCAAGATAGGCGGGATACTATACTACGATTACGAGGACATTCAAAAGATACTCATGGACAGGAAAACCCTACACGGGTTGGCTCACACCCGGTAAATCCGAGTAGTGATGAACTACATCAGGCATCTTTCGGCATTCTATGAGAAAGTGGTCTCCGATAACCGGCTT
>DATBXH010000681.1:0-5978 GCA_036514375.1 Bacteroidales bacterium
ACCATTGGCACGAACTGTTACTGATGCTGTAATTCTGCTGAGCGCGATGACAGGAACCGATCCGAATGATGTGTCTACCTTAAAAAATACCCGGCCTGTTAACGATTATACCAAATTTCTTGACGCCGGCGGATTAAAAGGAAAACGGATCGGTATTGAGAAAACACTATTGAAACACCACGAAGGGATTGATAAAATATTGCACACTGCTTTAACCCAAATGGAAAAAAGCGGTGCTACAGTGATTGAAGTCGAATTCCTGAATAAGGCAGGCGACGTAAGCAGCGCAGAGCTCGAAATGATGGAATATGAATTTAAAGATGGGCTTAACCGGTATCTGGCCTCTGCCAATGCAAAAATGAAAAACCTGAAGGACATTATTGATTTTGACAATCGGAATGCCAACAGAGTAATGCCTTACTTTAAGCAGGAAATCATGGATAGTTCGGAGATAAAAGGCAATCTGGAGAGCAAAGGATACCTGGATGCTCTCCAAAAACTTGAAGCATACCGGACATTTATAAATGATTTGTTTGAAAAACAACAGTTAGATGCTTTGTGTGGGCCAGCCACCGGTGCCCCCTGGTGCATTGATGTTATTAATGGAGATTACTGGACAGGATACGGCGCTTACGGGCCGGCAGCTATCACCGGTCATCCGTGCATTACCGTTCCGATGGGTTTTGTAGATGAATTGCCCATCGGATTATCCTTTATAGGCAAAGCTTTTAACGAACCCGGGATTATTTCCATTGCATATGCTTATGAACAACTGTCGAAAAACAGGAAACCTCCCAGGTTTTTGAAAACTTTTAAATCCTGAACAGCATTTCAGGGGGGCTGTTGTTAGATGAACTGTGCCGTTAGAACCCCTGGTTCATATCCTGTTGGTCGCCGTTGCCGTTATTATTCATATTTTCCTGGTTTTGCCGGTTGTTTTGCTTTACCCGGTAATTATTAATCCGGTAATTAAACGTCAGCATAAAGACCTTTGCCTCACGCTGGAATCTGTTATACCTGTACTGATAACGGCTTTCCGTTGTAGATATAAAATTTGTCGTTCCGAACAGATCGCGAACCTGCAAAATGAGGTTACCCCTTTGTTTAAATAAACCCTGCCTGAGGCCAATGGTAGAAAAATAGAATCCCGATCGCTTGCCCTGAGCTGTGACTGTGGGGGCATTGTATGCATAACTTAACTGCAGTGTTGTTTGCTTGCTAAAATGCAGGGTAGGGTTAACCCTTATATTCCAGGTATTGGTATTATTAGCAACTGTTGGGATAGGTGTTCCGAACATATGATAATTATACAGGTTGAATGAAGTATTCAGGTTAAACCATCGCTTTGGCTCGAGATATAGCATAATCTCTGTGCCGAGGGAACGGTCGTGGTCAATATTGGCAAACGTGGATGTGGTAATTTGCGTAGCCGGATCGAAAAGACTAATCTGCTGAATCAGATCGTACGTTTGCCGCATATATCCCTCAATCGAAATGAAGGACGGATCGTTCAGTTTCTTCTGAATATTCAGCTCGTAGGAATTGGCAAACTCCGGAAGCAATCCCGGGTTCCCCTGGCGTATGGTCTGAGGATCGAGATGGACAATAAAGGGATCGACATTCCAGTCCCTCGGGCGGTTGATTCGCCTGGTATAATTGGCTTGTATTTGCAATTTCCAGGGTAGTTGCCTGGTAATAAACACGGATGGGAAAAAATCGATACGGTTCACGGAATATTTCTTATCCTGTATCTCCTGGTTAAGGGTCCTGTCCTCAAACTCGGAGCGGATACCCAGTTCATAATCGAAATGGAAAAGGGTATTCGAATACGTCACATATCCGGCCTGAATCTGATCCTTATAATTGAGCTTGTCCCGCTGGGTTAAATCTTCCACCCACTGGTTTTCCGAGAAATTTTCCAGGTGGTATTCCCCGTTACTGTTCGAATAGGTTCCCTGGTAACCGGCTTCAAACTTAGCCTTGTCACTGATTGGCCACGAATAATCGACCTTAGTTCGCAATTCCGTTTCGTTACTGTTTTGCAACGATTGTTGAATAATTTTTTTGTCACCCAGCGACTTCCAACTGGCATCGGTGGTGTCCTGGGTCAGATAGCTTTGATTATTGTCCGGACCACCGGTAAAATATGCCGATGCGGAAAGCTGCTGCCCTTTTGTATCTATTTTTAAGAGATAATCGAGGTTAAGAGAGCTATAATCCCTCTCAAACTTTGGTGTGCTGCTGTTAAGATAATATATCTCCGTGGGCTGGGGGTTCAACAGGTTGTTGTACTCGTCGTTATAGGTTGCCGTTAAAGGACGGCTGAAGGACCTCTTGCCTATACTACCTATGAGTGTGAGTGAATTTTTATCGTCAATGGTATAATCGATTCCGGCATTAATTCCTCTGCCCTGCCGATGGAAACCTCCGCTGCCGTTAGAGGTCTGGTTTTTCAGATATTGAGCCCCCAATGTGTCGGTATTGCTCATATAGCTTTTAACGTTAAACCGCATGTCGGTAAAATCGCCTCCCAGCGTAAAGTTAAACTTCGATATTTTATAATTCAGATTCACGTTAGCACTGTACTTGTCGCCTGTGCCTGCCGTACCATTGAACATGCCGCTGGTGCCCCTCACCTTTTGCTTTTTCATGATCACATTAATGATACCTGCACTTCCTTCTGCTTCGTATTTGGCCGAAGGATTTGTGATGATTTCGACACTTTGTACCAGATTTGCAGGAATCTGTTGCAATGCTTCGCTTCCGGCTATGGGCGAAGGTCTCCCGTCAACCAGTACGGTATAATTTGAACTTCCGCGCAGCGTAACATTCCCCTGTACATCGGTCTGGACTGAGGGGGCATTCTGAAGTGCATCGGCCAGCGTACCGCCTGCAGCAGTTACGCTCTGTGCTATATCCACAACTTTCTTGTCTAGCTGGTAACTCACCGGAGGTGCCGATCCTTCCACCGTAACGGCCTGCAAGGCGTTGGACGACGGATTAATCTTAACAGTGCCCAGGGAGGCAATTTTCTGATTGGGGATCAGTAATATCCCGCCCACTTTCTGCTTCTTATATCCCAAAAATGTAACCACAGCATAATACCGCCCGTACGGCATTTGTTCCACATCAAAACTTCCGTCCGCATTACTCATGGACCCGGTGATCAGTGTGGAATCTTTTGCCCTGTACAACGCAACGCTGGCATATTGAACAGGCTGACCCGTACTCTCGTCAACAATCTTCCCGTTGACACTGGCATCCTTTGGCATATCGCCCTGAAAGCCACCACGGCCCGGAGCCTGGGCAGATACCATCTTAAAACACAGCAAAAACAATACTACAAACAAGGAAACTATAAGGGTTCTCATTCTTCTTCAGATTAATGAATGACTCGCTCTCAAAAACAAATAATGTCTGTAAACAACGAAGTTTGACCGGAGGTTTGAATTTATTTGTTAAATATCATTAATGGAGTGGATAGTCCGGAGTCGATAGGCCATAGTCCATAGATGACAGTCCACGGTCGACGGCCTATAGTCTAAAGCTTCTAAAAGAATCTCATTAGCAACCCTCAAAAAATATGTTATGCAGCACAAAAAGTATGAATTATTAGGAGTGAAGTATGAGCTGTGGTCTGTTGACTATGGACTGTCGTCTATCGACTATTGTCTTTATTTATTCTTTTGAAAACTAAAAAACAAGCCCTATATTTGAACGACTTAACCAGCAGTGAAGAAGATCAGTAATGAAGTTGTAAGAAAGTCGTGATACACCGTATTGCGGAACTAGTGATAGAGGTTAAGTAAGGATGAAGAAAAGGGATTAACCGTAGACCAGAACAATAGTACTAACAAATATGGGTCAGTTAATCCGGACAGGAACATTACCCGTTGTAACTAATAGTATTCTTTATATAGCTATTCGATGTTAACCAACCGCCAGATACGCGGATGCCTTGCAGGAAGTTTTGGATTTCATACCCTGACCTCTGGGTTTCAAAACCAGACCTTTGGATGTCTTACCCTGACCTCTGGGTTCCATAACCTGAGCATTGGATATCATACCCTGACGTCAGAATGTCTCACCCTGAGATCAGGATTTCATATCCTGGCGTCAGGATGTCATACCCTGATATCAGGATATCTTACCCAGAGCTCAGGATATCAAATCCTGACTTCCGGATTCCAAATCCTGGCTTCCGGTTGTCAAACCCTGAGCTTTGGATTCCATATCCGCAGACACGGTTACCTCTCCCGAAACTTCTTTCCTAAAGTCGGCTTCTCCAGAATTCCCTGCCACAGAATAAAAACTGCATTTCCGGTCTCTTTATATGATAGCGCCATTATGATGACGTTTACCTTGTTAAACAATTTGCTAATATTTAAATTTTAAAATTATGAGAACTTCAGTAAGGGTTGATATTCCCGAAAGTAGTCCTGATGATATGATTACTTTAGCGAAAAAAGCGCTTGCCAAACACAAAGATTTGGGCACAGCAAGTCCGTTGAACGGGCTGGATATGACAACATTTACCAGTAACCTGACTGCCGGAGAGGATAAACGGGCACAGGCGAAAAGTCTCCATAACCAGGCGGAAACGCTGAACCAGCAGGCCGCGCTGAACCTGGGGATCGACAAGTCCCAGAATGCAAAGACTCCGGGAACCGTCTATTCCACTTTAACCAGTGTAAGAGACATATTACTGGGTATTTACAAGGGCCAGGAGAAAAAACTGACCGAGTGGGGTTTTGATGTTGTTATCAGCGATGTTAATAAAATAACGGGCCGAATACCGACACAAAATAAATACATATCCTCCCTTCCGCAGGGACCGGCTGCGGAAGGGGTGGGTTTTAATCTAAAAGGAATTGAAAGAAATGAAGAAATTAATAATGAAAAAATTGAAATAATTAAAATACAAGAAGAACGCCGAAAGTATGGCATCATACTTTCCTGACTTTTTTATCCTTTTGTGTCAAGACAAAAGAATATGAATGAAACAAATCCCATTTGCTCAAAGATAAAATCGAAGCCTGAAGGTTATGTATATTCAAGTGCCCGGAATTACCGGAAAGTTGTAAAATAGCGAATGCAACGCCGAACAGAGCTTATTAATATAGACTGGACAAAATGGTAAAAAATAAAAATACCTAAAATGAGATTGCTAATGCTTATCACATTGCTATTCCCTTTGGTATTTGGTCAATGTGAGTCTTTTGATAATCGATTAAAAATAATTAATGTTTCAGGAAGAGAAAAAATACTTTCATGTTGTATTGTTGGCAATCAGGATTACGATAAAAACTTTGGAACACTGACTTGTGAGGAATTGGATAGTGCTTCGTCTGAGCGTATCACTTATGATTCTGATACAGTTAAATGGATGCTACATGGAATTCATGCCTGGGAATCATTGGAGAAAAAAGATACCGCAGTAATTTATGTTTTTGATAAATTACAGTTTGAACGACATTGCAAAGGCGAATTACCTTATGATAGTTGTTATGTAAGATATGCTTTTACAAAAGATGATTTGATTAAATTAAACTGGACAATTCGGATTGTTAAATAGCCTACTTGTGAATTAGCTCAACATCATCGGATTTATATTCAGCCATATCACACCCTCCTCACCTTCCCTGCCATCAACGATGTGATCAGCCCAAACAGGGCGATCATGGTAAACGACCACCGCAGGCTCGATACCTGTGCCACAAAACCAATAATCGGCGGACCGATGAGAAATCCCAAAAAGCCGATGGACGAAACTGTGGCCACGGCTACACCCGGATGCATGGTTTTCGATCTTCCTGCCAGGCTATAACAAAGCGGAACAACCGACGAAGTACCGATACCCACCAGGAGAAATCCCAACGTGGCGGTAGGAAGGTATGGAAACAAAACAGCGGTGAGTAATCCGGTGGCTATGGTAATACCGCTTGCCCTCAATACTTTTGTAATACCAAACCGGGTAA
>DATBXH010000682.1:0-4975 GCA_036514375.1 Bacteroidales bacterium
TTATCCTCCTATAATTTAATTAGACTTTAATTTCAAATTACGTCTCAGTATTTTCAAGTTTCGTACCAATGCAAATTTTATGTCAATATGGCATAATTTTTAAAGGTTATTATGTCAAATTGACTTATTGTGAAAGTTTCGTGTCACAAAAAAGCCATGATGCTATCAACAAATCAACCAATTCGTAAAAGTCTACCCTGATTACTTTCATGTAAGTCTTTTTATAACCGATTCGAGCGCCGGAAAATTTGGCAATAATTCTTCCCCTTTAATTAACTTGAAATCTTCAAAGTGAAAGCCTGGAGAAACCATACATCCCACAATTGAAAAGGAATCAGGCAACAAAACTTCAGCCCCAAAAACAGAGCCAGCTGGTAAAATAATCTGAAGTTGGTGATTGTTAATTAAGTCAGTTCCCAACACCTGTTGTTGGTAATTCCCATGATAGAACACGTGGACACAGATTGGCGATCCATAATGAAAATACCAGATCTCATCAGAATTTAAGCGGTGGAGCTTTGAGACCTGCCCGGATTGTAGCATATAATATATACTGGTGGCTAAATTTCGCTTGCCAGAATATCTTTGGTCGTCAATGTATTCCTGATTATTACGGTAAATCTCCCGAAAATATCCGCCTTCAGGATGGAAAGTAAGCTGTAAGTATTCGATCCATTTCTGCTGTATATTCATAAGTTAACAATCAATTTTATACGAATATACAATAAACACAACTACCCGACACTAATAACTGAAGTTCCTATGACTTCATTCTTCTCTAATATCTTTTGTAATTTATTACAATTCAAGTTAGTGGTTAAGCCTTCCTTATCCCAGTGTTTCTTACAACCACAATAATCGAGGAAAACACATTGAGATGGAATATTTAATCTTTTCATCTCATAACCGCCTGTTAAAAGATTCAGCACACAGGCAACACCAATCAGTCCGGTATTACCATCATCCTTCCATTTTATCAAAAACTTTGAAAAGTCTGAGGAATGCGGAATAAGGTACGGCGTAACCCCTTTATCTTCCAATTGATTGGCCACTTTACCAATAGCACAATCACTATTACATCGGGCACATACAAGTTCCTTCCCATCCGATTTAGCTTTGCAACCATTTTTGGGTTCGTTACGCATGCAAGTAGGTAGCAGGACGGCTTTTTTTGAGGTCACTATAAATTCATTCCGTAACTGACGATTCATAATTTCAGCTCCTACCATATTTAAAAAATACTCATTTTCTTTGCGACCTGTAAAAAAATAATCCTCTCGATATATATATTCTTTCAAAGAATAGCTGAGAAACGATGATACATGAAAAGTATATTTTCCTAACATCTCCTTTCCCAGA
The DNA here is from genome assembly GCA_036514375.1 of Bacteroidales bacterium. Lineage (GTDB taxonomy): Bacteria > Bacteroidota > Bacteroidia > Bacteroidales > JAAUTT01 > JAAUTT01. The sequence goes on from DATBXH010000682.1 coordinate 1,360, forward strand.
CTGTTGAACCTATTTGTGAATGAGACGATTGACCGTAAAATTGATTCAAATTCCTTACCCTTTTTTGTTTCATAATAACCGACCCACAAATTCAACCGTATTACTTCTTCGTTAAACTCGCCTGTTGCTTTCATCCAGTCTAGCAACTGAACATACGATTCTAATGTATAGTGTTCTACTAAGCTGGTTTTGGTCCTGTTCAACAGTTCATGTGCCAAATAGCCTCTAACCTTATCAACCATCGGCTTTAAAGCTGGTCTGTCTTTACGAAGCGAATACAACTTGTTCAATACTTCCTTTGATAAGCTACCTGTTTTTACCGCATTATGTATATAATTCTTCCAGAACACACCGGTCATCAAAAGTTCGAGCAGGTACTCATCTTTGCTTCGAGGAGTTTCACGCCTGGTTGTTATTATATAATTATAATAATCGTTTATATAAACCTCCAGCAAAGCATATGCTTCCTTCAGAACCCGGTCAGTAAATACACTGAGGCTCTCGTAGAAACCATCTGAGCTCCCATCATTTCCGACCAACGAATATGTGATTATCTTTTCCATGGCCAACTAAATTACCGCGAATTTAATTTGTACGCAAAATTGCCTCAACATGAAATCGGTAGACCACACTTAGTTATCGGTAAAAAGGTAAAAACAGTAGAAATGAGCCTGTATGTCAACAATAATTAACATTTCTTAACAAACATCTATTAATTAGGCAATTATTTTTGTGTGTCTATAATAAAGTATATAAGTGCTTTAACTAAAATTGTAACAATGAATATTGTTGTTAAAAACCTGACTAAAAAATATGGTCCCCAAAAAGCAGTGGATGATATTTCCTTCGAGGTAAAAACAGGTGAAATCCTTGGTTTTCTCGGTCCTAATGGAGCAGGAAAGACAACCACGATGAAAGCTATCGTTTCTTATATTTCTCCTAATAGCGGTACCATCGAAGTTGGCGGTATTTCAGTCCTTAGCAATGCCGATGAAATTAAAAAGTTTATCGGGTATCTTCCGGAAAATAACCCGCTTTACGAAGATATGCCGGTCCTGGACTATCTCTACTTTGTAGCTGAACTGCAGAATATTCCTGTTCCCAGGATTAAGGGACGCATCTTGGAAATGGTGAAGACCTGCGGCTTGGAGGCAGAAAAACACAAAAAAATAGGTGAATTATCCAAAGGTTACAGGCAGCGTGTAGGGTTAGCTCAGGCGCTGATTCACGATCCGCAGGTGCTTATTCTCGATGAACCTACATCGGGTCTGGACCCTAATCAAATTGTCGAAATCCGTGAATTAATACGGAGTATTGGTAAAGAGAAAACAGTAATCCTGAGTTCCCATATTCTTGCCGAAGTAGAAGCTACCTGCGACAGGATTATGATTATCAGTAAGGGCAAGATTGTAGCAAACGGTTCACCTGAACAATTACGTAAACAGGCTACGGGTCGGGAAATTTTGAGGCTTTCAATTGAAGACGGTAATAAAAATGATATTTTTAAAGCACTTCAGGAAGTCGGTACCGTTGAAGTAGTTGATTTTTCTTCAAGAGAAAACAGTTCATTTGAAATACAAAGTAAGCCTGGCGCTACTTCACGCCGCGAAATATTTCAACTTTGTAAGAACAAGGGTTGGGTGCTCACAGAAATGACTCCTATTGAAACCAAACTCGAAGACATTTTCAGAGAGCTAACATTGAATTAGTGCATAAAACCCTAAAAATTTGAGAAAAGATTAAAAATTATTTACTCATGAAAAAAATATGGATTATAGCCCGAAGGGAGTTGAATGTATTTTTCGATTCGCTGATGGCTTATATTTTATTAGTTGCTTTTTTGGGATTTACCGGTTTTTTTACCTGGCTTCTGGTGGCCGATATATTTTTAAACAATCAGGCCAGTTTGCAATCGTTTTTCACTGTAGCATACTGGAGCTTGTTTATACTCATACCAGCCATCACCATGCGTATGATTGCAGAAGAAAAAAAAACCGGAACTATTGAACTACTTCTTACCAAACCTCTTACTGATTGGCAACTGGTATTGGGAAAATTCCTGGGAACCTTGCTCCTCATATGTATTGCACTGGCACTGACATTACCTTATTATATAACGGTCGCAAATCTGGGACCCATTGATCATGGGGCAGTATTAACGGGATATCTGGGATTGATCCTGATGAGCGCAACTTATATCAGCATCGGTATTTTTGCAAGTTCTGTTACCAACAATCAGATTGTTAGCTTTTTACTTGCTCTTTTTATCGGAATATTTTTTCACTGGATTTTTGACATGATTGCCGGAAGTTTCACTGGTTTGATAGGTGAAATTTTCAGTTTTCTGAGTGTGTCGACACATTACGAATCAGTCACCCGTGGAGTGGTGGATACCAAGGACTTGATTTTTTTCTTTTCCATCATTTTCCTCGGATTGGTAGCTTCAGAAGCTACCCTTTCAAAACGCAACCTGATCGATTAATCGTTAAAACAGCATGACTATGAGAAATCGTAAACAACTTCTTTATTCTTTTTTACTAATTAGCGGGGTTTTAGTACTGATTAATATTTTATCGGCATCCTTTTTTGCAAGAATCGATTTCACCGAAGATAAAAGATATACATTAAGTAAAGCCACTAAAAAAATTTTAAAAGAACTGAAACAGCCAGTTACAGTTACTGCATACTTTTCCAAGGATCTCCCTGCCGAATTAATGAAAGGGCGGCGCGATTTCAAGGATATGCTGGTTGAATATTCAAACCTGTCACATAACAAAGTAGTTTATGAATTCCTGAACCCTTCGGAAAATGATGAAGCTGAGCAGAAAGCCCAGCAGGCCGGTATTCAGCCAAGATTGGTAAGTGTCAGGGAAAAAGATCAGATGAAGCAACAGCGGGTTTACATTGGTGCTGTGGTAAAAGTTGGCGAAAAGTCCGAACCTATCCCTGAAATTTTACCAGGTTCATCAATGGAATACAATTTATCTGCAGCCATTAAAAAACTTACAAACACTGAAAAACCATCGATTGGCTTGCTTCAGGGTAATGGCGAACCAAGTCTAGCTGGCATTAGTCAGGCATATGTTGCACTTGATGTTTTGTACAACGTAGAGCCAGTGTATATGACTGACACAACATACACACTCAATAAATATAAGACATTGGCTATGGTAAACCCCAAGGATACCATTAAAGAAAGTTATCTTCAGCAAATAGACAAGTTCTTATCCGAAGGTGGTAATCTTTTTGTGGCGGTTAACCATATTGATGTTGGCGGACAAGGAAACATGGGAATGGTTGCCAACAGCGGAATTATAAGCTGGCTAAAGAAAAAGGGAATTGTTATCGCTGACAATGCAGTGGTCGATGCCAACTGTGGCTATGCCAGTGCACAGCAGCAGGGTGGTATTATTTATCAATTTAAATTCCCATTCCTTCCGGTCATTAATAATTTTGCGAAGCACCCCATCACTGAAGGACTTGATGCCGTGATGTTCCAGTTTGTTAGTCAGATAAGCTATTCTGGCGACGCCTCAAAATCATTCATTCCCCTTGCTACAACATCTGAAAAATCAGGGACCCAGAGCTTACCGGTTTATTTCGATATAAATAAAAA
>DATBXH010000683.1:0-4027 GCA_036514375.1 Bacteroidales bacterium
TATCTGCAGGCGCAGGTACTTTGAACGATCTGCTCTTATTTGCTGATAATAACGGAGATGACGCAGATATTGATGTGGCACAGGTTGAAATTTTTGACATCCCTCTTTCTGCTGTTGAAGTTACTGCATTGGGTTCAGTAACACCTATACCTGCCGCAGAAGATATACATCCTTATCTTGAAAATCCGACACCAACATCGATGTATATTAGCTGGCAGGATAACAAGACTGCAGTAACAAAAGTTTTATATAATACAGATTCTCTTTCTTTTCCTCTATCCCAAACAGGTACGAATCAGGACATCAGCGGCAAGATATGGAACACAGTAAAATTAACCGGTCTCATCGCAAATACTACTTATTATTATAAGTGCATTTCCGGAACCGATACTTCGGCAATTTTCCCTTTTCATACAACTGTTCTTCCTGGAACAACAGGAAGCCATATACGATTTGGAATCCTTGGTGACTCACAGCAACATCCGGAACAGTCAACTAAAACGGCTAATGCCATGAAAGCAAAATTTGTTGAGCTCTATGGTGCAGACTGGTACAATAAAGTTAACGTGATTATGCATACCGGCGATATTATTCAGAATTCAGATGCGAATGAATTTGAAACAGAATATTTTGTTCCTTTTGCTGGGCTTTCGTGTTCTGTTCCTTTTATGATTTCTGCAGGAAATCACGAACAGAATAATGCTCCTGATATTTTTTATCAATACGTGCACTATGATGATTTTTCAGATGTACAGTATCCGAATGCATTATGCGAAAAATATTATTCATTTATGATGGGCAATGTTCAATTTCTTGTTACAAATTCAGGAGGAGATACTTACTGCAACACAACACAAAAAGACTGGATACAGCAAAAGCTTAATGCTTCGAAGGATAATACCACAATTGATTTTGTTTTCACCTTTGGGCACGAAGCTAAAAGCGAACTTTGGCCCAATGGCAGCAATATGTTTGTATATAATAATATTTTCCCGGTCTTTGCTGAGTACCCAAAAGTCGCTATGTATTCATGCGGGCATACACACAGTTATGAGCATGGTACCTATATCACGAATAACAGTGAACAAAAGGATTTCAGAACTGTGCTTTTCGGTGGAGGAGGAGGTACACAAGATCGTTGGGGAAGTTGGCCCAATCAGGTAGATTTACGAGACGTCAATAAATCATTTGATTATTATGGATATGTGATTGTGGATGTTGATATGGACAATAAGTCTTATACAGCAACCGCCTATAGTTTGGGAAATCCTGACCGTGTTATGAACAATGTAGCTTTTGATACCTGGCATGGATTGACTGGCCGGGCAGCCCCTGCAAAACCTGTAGCAACATTACCTGAATCGCCTGTTACAAGTGATTCTCCTATACTGATAGCATCGGGCTTTATTGGTGCTGACGGTGATTCTTTAATGAGTTCGCAATTTCAGATTACAGCTACCCCTGGAAATTTCACATCACCACTTATTGACACTGTACGCCATTGGGTTGATGTATATGGAGTCAATACATCTTTTGTTCCCATCAATAAAAACGCTGGTATTGATCTGACCCACCTTAATGTTAAAACAGGAATTCTTACCAGCGGGCACACATATAATTGGAGGGCCCGTTATCGCGATCACAATTGCCGTTGGAGCGAATGGTCGGATCCAAAATCACTTACCTTTAGTGGAACTTCCATAGATGTTGCAAGGGATAAAGATCAAATACAAATCTATCCTAATCCTGCATCAACAGACATAACTGTAAACGGGAAAGGCATATTACGGGTTGAAATACTGACAATACAGAGTGTTTGTCTCAAACATTATGATGTGAACGGAAGGGAAGATTCTAAATTAAGTCTTTCCGGAATATCATCCGGGATGTATATTATAAAAATATTTACACAAAAGGGTGAAATTATAAAGAACCTGATAGTTAGATAGTAAGTTAAATGATAAAAATCAGGAAGGCTGTCTCAAAATTTTAAAAATAAGCTGAATTGCTTTTTTAAAATGACAGAGACAGCCTCCTTTTTTGTTTTGAATACTATACAACAATGAACCCTTTGGATTTTATGAAACATAGCCCTATGAATTCATTGAATTTTTTACCCTCACTTAAACCTCTCCCATAGATGTGAGAGACTTTAATTTCGTACTCAAGGGATGGTTAGGTAACTAAGAAGTTCATGTTAGAAGCTATTGACGAGGTTTATTATCATAAATCAACAGTTCCCAAAGATTAATTTTGTACCCTTCCTTCGAATTTTTTAATTTTAAACGAATATTATGTATGCCCTTTTCAAGATTATACTTCCAGGTAATATCGTTCTTCCTGATATTATAATTTGTAGGTAGTTTAGCAATTTCCATCAACTTTCCATCCAGGTATACCTCTATTTCCTGAACAATATCTTCTTTTGTTTTGTCTATTTTATCGATGTTTCCGGTTATTACAAAGCTGGTGCCATTGAAATCAATTGAATATTCAGTCGTTGAGTTCGAAAATGGGTAGTCTTTATTTAATTTTTTAAAATCAACGGGATAACAGTCTTTAAAACTTTGTTCAAATTTTACAGGTTGAGGAATTTGAAATTTAATTTGAACATTATCGCCATCAATTTTTCCGCCATTGAGTTTAATCATTTCTAAGGCGTGTTTCAGTCCTGTGCCATACACACTGTTAAGAGACATGGTCGTATATTTGAAATTTATATTCTCAACGGATGAAAGGCCCTGTTTCCAATATTTTGGAATGGAATCATATCCGATTATTGCACCTAATATACCACCTGCACTTGCTGGGTTACAATCTGAATCCTGTCCGCACCTGGTAGCAATTTCTATCGTTTTGCCAAAATCTCCTTTCCCATAGAGTAGTCCAATTACCATGTATGCAGCATTAATTTTGGCGTCTATGTCAAAATCATTGAATACTCCATCCGGGCAACCAATATCGGACGACCATTTTTTCTGTAGGTTAAACCAGGCCTGTTTCCAGTCATTAGGGTATTGATCGTGCCATTTGATAACATCATTGATGCACTGATAAAAAGTGCTTCTTTCAGGAATTACCTTGAGAGCTTCTTTTACAACAAATTCTGGTGAATGCGAATTAAATGCTAAAGAATACATGGCTGCAATATATACTCCTCCATACCATCCGTCGCCATAATTCATAATATGACCGACTTTATCACAGATAGCTGCAGATGAGTTCACCATTCCCGGCGACATAAGCCCTGCAAAGTCCGCCTCAATCTGAAAATCGATATCGTCGGCATGAGGATTGTTTTTCCAGTATCCGGACAGGGGAGGCTCAATTCCGTTCAAAATATTGTATCGTGCAGATTGGTTGGCATGCCATAAGGAATATTCTGCATTAGCAAATGCCTTTCCATGATCAATGGCTGTAGCATTCAGTCCCAGCTTTTCGAAAACATCAACAAAAGTAAGGTCCATATAAATATCGTCGTATAAGCCGGGGTCATTTTCATAATACCATTTTATCGATGTGGAATCCCATTTGATAGGAGTATAATCCTGGATCATAGTACCCTTAAATCTAAATTCTGTGGGACCGCCGTATGTACATCCAATAACCTGGCCAGCCCAGCCGCCTTTGATTTTGTTAGCAAGTTCGTTTTTACTGATTTTTATAGTATCAGGGAACGAGATTGTCTTATACTTTACATTACAACCAATTAGTAATAAAATAATTAATAATGAGGGGAATAAATATTTCATAATCATCATCTTTTAATTAATCACTTCCTTCAAAAATGGTATGGACGATTGAGCCCCAATGCGTGTTACAGAGATTGACGCTGCTTTATTGGCCAAATCAATTGATTTTTCAAGTGTTTCGCCTTTTGCAAGAGATACCGCTAGGTACCCATTAAAGGTATCGCCGGCGGAAGTAGTGTCCAATGCTTTAACCTTGTATCCTGCAATAGTTTTTTCTATTCCCTTATTGGAAAAGAATACACCTTTTGCTCCGAGAGTGATTACAATAGTTTTTA
>DATBXH010000684.1:0-2577 GCA_036514375.1 Bacteroidales bacterium
GATTATGTACTGTTTGATAAAGATATGATTTTATAGAGCCCTTTATATGAATCTGATTTCTGTTCTGCCACAAATTAACAAAGGCATCCTGAACTGTTTCCTCAGCTTCCTCTAAATTGTTTAATAACCGGTAAGCGAAAGTGCATAATGATGGATAAAGCTCCCTAAATAGCACATCAAACGCTTTTTCATTGCCAATTTGGACTTTATCCCATAAATTATCAATCTCCTTATTGCTCATTTTCGATTGATATAATCGCAGTTGCATTTTTCAAAAGCAAATTAGGGAATTATTTGTTTAAGTCCAAAATGGTATGTTATGAAATCTTTAATATTTGTCAGACTGTGGCTGGTTGTTTTAATAAATATTTAAAAAATGCCAACCCGGATTAAGTTTACATTTCCTTCGGAACTAAAGCAAATGAAAGATCGTAACAAACCCAGGTTTGACGCTAATGTATCTTTTCGCTCCCCGCATGCTATCTAAAAATATCAGGCAATCAGTAACCTCCGGAATATATTAACCATACTTTCCCGCTTAACAGGACAAGGTGTTATCGTAATTTCCGGGCCATCCTCCTTTTTACAGGAATTCTCCGGAACCTTCCCCTGAAGTTTAAAAACATTCCCCGGAACTTCCGGTACATGTTTTGGAACTCTCGGAACATGTTCCGAAACTTTGGGGGAATGTTCCCGAACTTCCGGTACAAGTTCCCAAACTCTGGGTACAAGTTCCCGAATTCTCGGTACATGTACCCGAACTCTGGGGGAATGTTCCCAAACTTCGGGTACAAGTTCTCAAACTTCGGGGGAGTGTTTTAAGATTTCCGGTACATGTTCCAAAGCTCTGAAGGATTGCCCCCAAACAATTGGTACATTTTCCTGAAATTCGCGGTGTTAAGCTATTTTGATGCCAGTTTAAGGGAATAATCCAAAATGCTTAGGAGAATAGGTCCCGATTTAATGGAGCAGTTCGAAAAGTTAAGTAGAATAATTTAGATTTTATCAATTAAATTTCCCGAAACAAAGGGTATCGTTCCGGGTGTTGGCGGATAGGATGTCGATGCCGGATTGCATAAAACAAAAACGCAATGACACATTGAAACTTACACCTTAAGCGGTGTTCATATGTTTATCAAAAAGGTAACGGATAAAATCAGTACCATCCCTATGTTACAATTCCAATCTGGTTTGTATGTCATTAAGAAACACCTGAAGGGGTAAGGAGAGAGCAAATTACTAAACGATAGAAATAGCAAACTGAAACTATCAGAAAGAAGCTGTCTAAAAAGGGCAAGGTGTTTTCACAAGCACCTGCCCCATCAACTACTACTACTTTTAATTATTAATTACTACACTAATAATTGCTTTTATCGAATCGGATGTTTAACCATGTCTTTTTATCTATCTCCATAATGAAAGAACTTAAATAGTACAGCATTATTAATAACCTGAATTTTGGGTATAAAGCCCGACTTTTACATCCATCTCCGCTTGAGGAATAGGGTAAATAACATATTCCTTTTTAAACTCGTGCATTTGTTTCCGCAAAGCGTCTACTTTGGCAATCCATGGGGGTATTATGGATGTAACTAGTCCACTTCTTACCAGATCGTGCCAACGAAGTCCTTCTCCCGCAAATTCCAATCTTCGCTCAGCCATTAACTGAGATAGTGTTACGCCGGAGGTTGGCATTAAACCAGCTCTTTGACGTACCTGGTTTACATAACCGTCTACCGTCGCCTGATCGCCAGGGGCTCCATTCAGGATACATTCAGCTTTCATCAGCAGTACGTCGGTATATCGCATCACGATGAAATTAATGGGCCAGTCGAACCGGAGGGCGATTGTAGCAGGAAACGCTGTGCTATCAATATATTTAATAAAAAATGACAGCGTATCCAGTCTCCCACTCACTACAAACGGGCCGTGAATAGTGTGTTGTCTCCGAACGTCACCGCTGGTGAATTCGGTTTTCAGATCCCAGGATACAGGCCGGTCCGATCCGCCGATGGTGGCTGCTTTCTTATATGTTGCCCAATCCTCCGGAACCAGCAAAGCAGGAAAGTGATTGCCTAAGATGGGAGTTTGTCCGCTGATAAAGTTCACGTCAAAAATGACTTCTTTGTTATATTCGTTGTTAAACCTGAATATTTCTTTAAACGTAGGTAAAAAAGAGTATTGATTGCTGGTGATAATTTCATCCAGCAGTGTTTCTGCCTGGCTCCATTCGTTTAATCCAAGACCAGGTCCCTCCACATCATAGGTTGGCCCTGAACGTGTCATATACACCAAAGCCAACAGACCTTTGGCAGCATTTTTGGTTGCCCTCCCGGTATTCGTGGTTATCTTCCCCGCGTTGTCCATGTAAGTGGCGGAAAGGCTATCCTTTGCAAACATCAGGTCGCTAATAATCAGATTGTATACATCACTCACCGGACTTCTCGGAATATTCAGAACTTCTGAAACCAATGCCGGATGATCAATAATGGGCAATTTGCCGAACCATCGTACCAGATCGAAATAATAAAATGCCCGCAGGAATTTAGCTTCTGCTTTTAACCGGTTTCGTAAAAC
>DATBXH010000685.1:0-2315 GCA_036514375.1 Bacteroidales bacterium
TTTTTATTGTTTTCATGACTTCTAGTTTTAAAGTTTTTAATAAATATTGTCGTAATTGTATTTCCAAAAAGCAAGCCGTAAGGCCATCTAAATCATTAAAATGTAATTAATTAATAATTAAGAAATAATAAAAATTATTAGATTGATAGATTGTTTCAAAGGAATCAGATAATTAGGATTCATTAATTAGGTTTTGACGATTTTGATATTTAGCAGTTAAACTTCAAATCAATTTTTAATTACTTTTTAATATCCTTTCAGTATTTGAATTGCACATTCCAATAAATTTACGATATCAATAAGCGCAGATTATTAAAAACACATTATTCACACTACTCTTTTTTAGTAGCAAAGCGAAACCTATACCTTTTATGAAATGGAAAACCCAATTGCATTTGAATAATTTGATAATATTATGATTATTAAGTTGTTACAAATTTGGAACCTAAAAGCGAGTTTGTATCTTTGATGTGGTTGAAATCTTACTATCGACTTATAAACCAGATCTATCTCCAATTGTCAAAACTGTTTTCTCAAGGAAGATTAGGAATTATTTCAATGGAAAGATTATTCAACAAGGAGATATTACAACTCAATAAAAATGATGACGAAGTCAGGTATGGATTAGCGTTTTACTGAGAAAAATCTTAAAGCAAAGAAAGAAACAGATTTGTTCATTATTTCACAAGATTGTTGGTTGAGCCGGGAAAAGATATTATTACAGTTGTGCCAATATTCTCGTGAGAAATTACGTTTATTAAAGCACCATGTATGTCGGCTATCCGCTTAACAATAGATAATCCTATTCCATTGCCTGCTTTGCCGGTTGTATTTGAACCCCGATACATTGGATTGAATATTTTAGAGATTTCTTCCTTTGGAATTCCTATCCCGTTATCAATGAACTTGAATACAACCATATTTTGATCATAGCTAATTCTGACAATGGCTTTGTATTGCGGAGAGAATTTGCAGGCGTTATCAATAAGGTTACTAAACATAACCCTTATTAATCTTGAATTTCCTTTAATTGACACCTCACTCTCATCTTCAATGAGTTTTTCAAATTCAATTTGAACCGAGTAGTCCGGACGTCTTTTAATGGTGTACTCTTTAACCAGAAACAGGAGCTCATCGGCCCTCAACGTTTGAAAGTCCTTGTGGTTGGGTTCAATGGTAATTTCAGCCAGGTGGAGGAATCCGTTGATGATGTTTTTCATGTTTTTGACATCCTCTAAAACAGAAGCGATTGTGGCTTTGTATTCCTCAACAGTCCTGGTTTTTAACAACCCGACTTCTAACTGGCCAATGATAGATGTTATCGGTGTTCTTAGTTCGTGAGATGCATTGGATACAAACATTCGTTCGGTTTCAAATGCTTTTTCCAGTCGTTCCAACAGATTGTCGAAAGTGTTTGCTAATTCAGCTATTTCATCTTTACTGCTAATATTCAGACGCTTATCTAGGTTAGATGCTTTAATTTGCTCCATTTCTGAGACAACGTCTTTAATAGGTCGCAAGGATTGTTTCGCATTATAGTATCCGGCGAAAACAATTAAAGCCAGGCTGACAAACAATACTCCAACCAAAATTATCAGGAACCGCTTTAACTCATTTTGGCCATATTGGTCGATAGCCGAAGCTAAAACGTAGAAATCACCTTCGTTCGACCCCGATTGAAAACACAAATACAGTTTTCCGTTACGAAATTTCCGATCATTGATGTTCCAGTTTAAAATTTTAAAATCAGGGAGCAACTGAATCGCCTTGCTAGCATCTATATTGCTATATAACAGGTTTTTACTTTTATCGAGGATGATAACTGTTACATCGTTCATGTTGGTTACTGTATTGTCATCAATAATCCTCATCAATGTTTTATCAATACCATTGACTTTGGTAAGTAAAGTGGCGGTATTAATCGCTTTGTTTTTTAAACGAATTCCAAAGTCTACCTGCCTGTGTATCAGATAAAAAAAATATACGGTTAAGCAAAAGGTCATCAATATGCCTGCTACCAGGATCGAGAAATTAAGGGTCAGTTTAGTTTTGATCTTCATAAATAGCTATTTTATTCTTCTTCTTCCTGCAAAACATAACCAAGACCAAACCTGGTTTGGATCAATTTCGGAGTAAAGTCATTGTCCATTTTTTTTCGTAGAAAATTGATAAAAACGTCAACCACATTTGTACCCGTGTCAAAATTGATGTCCCAGACTTTCTCTATCAACTCCAATCGGCTGACCACCCTATTCTTATTCAGGACTAAATATTCCAGAAGGGCGTACTCTTTCGCGCTCAACTCAATTCTTTTT
>DATBXH010000686.1:0-7965 GCA_036514375.1 Bacteroidales bacterium
CCGATAAATCGAGCTTTTTATATTCCTTAAATTTTCTGCTCATCACTAATCCTTCTGCTAAATTCTAAATTACAGCGTGTTTTGTTTTTTTTAAAAGTCCACAAAGATAGGTTTCCCATTACTAAAATGCAATGAAAAAAAATGATTTTATACGTAAGCATTCCGGTTAATTAATTGGTCGCTTGGAACATCCATTGCATGGGATCTTCTATGTTTTACATACCACATCATTTCTCAAAAAATTTTTTATCTCGCTGATTTACATTCGTACTTAGCTTCTGTCATTAAGTTACTTCGAATAAAAATTTATATAATTGTAGAACACACAAAAAATTGCATTATTTTGGGGAAAATTTAACCTTGAAGTCTCATTACCATACAACGGCGTCTGGGGCTTTGAAAGATTATAATATTTAACGCTAAACAACATCCCATTTGTGTTATGGTTCAAACTTTAGGCTTTCATAAGTACTTTGAGAAGGAGATGTCTCTGTTTTACTACATCTTATCGTTACTCGGAATCATCGGAAACCTTATCGATATCTTTACCCTCTATCTTAAAAATCCAAACTTTGAGTTCTATCTTAATCTTTTAGCCATAGGTCTCCTTTCCCTATCCTGTCTGTTTTATAACCGAAAAGTCATTTCATTAAAAGCAGGTTTTGCCTTTGCCCTTTATACCATTTTTGGCAACATGCTGCTCAGTAATTACGGCTTTGTTCACGAAAAGTTCCACGAATTCTATATCCTTCGCCAAGCCATATTTACAGGGTTTCTGATAACCGCAGCATTTCTTTTTATTAACCGGGTACATGGCTTTTCTATTGGAATTTTGTATCTCATTTATTATTCATATGCTGTTTACGATAGTGGCAGTGAATTCCTTATTACGAATCTTTATATCATTTTTGTAGTATTTATTTGTTATATGCTTACGCTATACTTTTTTAATACCATCATCAACCGGTCGGTCAGGAAAATTCAGGATGACGGAGTTACTATAAAGGAGCAGAACGAACAGTTAACAGAAATAAATGATGAGTTAATGGAATCGCAACGGCAGATAAATGCTCAGCATGAAGAGCTAATCACACTTTCGGAATCATTATATACACAAAACCAGGAACTGGAGGATAAGAACCTGAAACTGGAAGAAGCCATTCAGCAAAAAACAAAATTCTTCTCCATTGTTGCCCACGACCTCAAATCACCCTTTTTGTCTATTATTTCGCTCCACGAACAAATGCTGGAGAATTACGAAGCCATGTCCGAAGAAAAAAAGAAATGCTGGTTGGACACAAGCCTTGTCTCGACTAAATTATTGTACGAACTTTTGGAGAATCTTCTGATGTGGAGCCGTTCGCAGATCGGTATGCTGAAATTAAACCCCTGCCTTATTGATGTAAACGATACTATTGACAAAATTTTCAATATTTACAAAAATTACTCCTCGAGCAAATCGATACAACTGGAAAAACAGGTGGAAGAAGGTTTATCTGTGTTTGCAGATTATATGATGTTTGAAACCATATTACGAAATCTAACCTCTAATGCTATAAAATACAGCTTTGCAAAAGGCACGGTAAAAATAACCGCTGAAAAAGCCAATCATTATACCTTATTTTCAGTCATTGATTCAGGTCTGGGAATCGATAAGCAACGGCAGCAGGCACTATTCTCGCTGGATAACAAATCAACTACATTGGGTACTTCGGGTGAGAAGGGAACAGGCCTCGGATTACGTATCTGTAAAGAATTTATCGAAAAACACAATGGAAAAATCAGGATCGAAAGTGAAGCAGGGAAAGGAACCATCGTTAATTTTTCTTTACCCGCAGGGATACCTGATTAAAACCTGCACATTTAAAAATAATTCCATCTTCCGTTTCTCTTTTCTATCTTTGTCGCTCTTAACTATTGAAAACATAGACCGATGCAACATCCGTTATATCTTTATAATACCATCAGAAGAGAGAAAGTTCAGTTTGTGCCGTTACATGAGCCCTTTGCAGGTATGTACGTTTGCGGACCTACGGTTTACGGTGATGCCCATTTGGGGCATGCACGTCCTGCCATCACGTTCGATTTGCTGTTCAGGTACCTGACACATCTGGGTTATAAAGTGCGCTATGTACGGAATATTACTGATGTTGGGCATCTCGAAAACGATGCCGACGAGGGAGAAGATAAAATAGCCAAGAAAGCACGGCTCGAGGAACTTGAACCCATGGAGGTCGTACAATATTATACCAACCGTTACCACGAGTTTACGGGGAAACTCAATGTGCTGCCGCCAAGTATCGAACCTCAGGCATCGGGCCACATCATTGAACAAATACAGTTAATCCAAAAAATATTTGATGCAGGCTATGCTTACGAAAGCAATGGTTCTGTTTATTTTGATGTACTGAAATACAGTGAAAAATTTCCTTACGGAAAACTCTCCGGACGTGTACTCGATGATTTACTAAGTACTACCCGCGACCTCGATGGTCAGCAGGAAAAACATAACAGCTTTGACTTTGCCCTTTGGAAGAAAGCCGGACCTGAACACATCATGCACTGGCCTTCGCCATGGAGTGAAGGCTTCCCGGGATGGCACCTTGAGTGCTCGGCCATGAGCGTTAAATACCTGGGCGAGACTTTTGATATACATGGCGGTGGGATGGATTTGCTTTTCCCTCATCACGAATGCGAAATAGCACAATCAACTTCAGTATTGGGAAAAGACACAGTTCGCTACTGGATCCACAACAACATGATTACCATCAATGGCCAGAAGATGGGCAAATCGCTGGGAAACTATATTACACTCGAAGAGCTTTTTACCGGCAATCATAAATTGCTTGAGCAAGCCTACAGCCCAATGACCATTCGTTTTTTCATACTACAGGCTCACTACCGGAGTACCGTAGATTTCTCGAACGAGGCACTTCAAGGGGCCGAAAAAGGTCTGCAACGATTGATGGCTGCCGTTCAGACATTACAAAAACTGAAACCTTCCGAAAAATCGTCTGTCAATGTAAAAGCCCTGCGCGATAAATGTTATGAGGCCATGAACGACGATTTGAACAGCCCTATCGCCATTGCCAATTTATTTGAGGGTGTCCGGTGGATCAATTCCATTGCCGAAGGAACGGAATCCATTACGGCCGGTGAGCTGGAAGAGCTAAAAACATTTTAAAATACGTTTGTTTCCGATATACTTGGCTTAACGGGAGAAATCAACAATGAAGCCGATAACCAGCTAACAGGAAATTTAATTGATATGCTCCTGAACTTCCGTCTTGAAGCCAAAACTAAAAAAGATTTCGCTACTTCCGACCGTATCCGCGACGAACTCGCCAAACTTGGCGTTATTGTAAAGGACAAAAAGGACGGGTTTGAGTGGGAGATAAAGTGAACCTCCTGGAGGTTGCATATTTCTTGATGATTGGATTTCATGGATATGGATCCTGAAGATAATGTTTTCATAATTCAATGATTTTTGGATTAATAATTATGTTTAGTAACGATCATATTTATACCTTAAATAATTCATTTTAAAGAGTTTTTATTCAGCGAGCGTGGTTAAAAAAATGATTTGGTGCAATTCCTTTCTGCAGATTATATCAAATCAAATGATTTGGTGTAATTCTCTTCTGCAGATTGTATCAAATCATATGATTTAGTCCAATCCTCTTCTGCGGATTGCATATAATCAGATGATTTTATGTAATTCTCTTCTGCAGATTGCGTCAAATCATTTGATTTGGTCCAATCCTCTTCAGCAGATTGCATCCAATCAAATAATTTGGTCCAATCTTCTGTAGGAATTGCCTCCAAACACCTGTTTTAATGACCTTGTCAGTGGCCGATATAGTCAAAACTCCTGTTTTTGCGGAATTCTTTACAGTGATGATGATTTATGCATCCTGTTTTCATGTAATGCCGGCAGTAAATTCCGCTAAATAATCTCTTCCTTTCAACGAATGCCCTTTCTTTATTCTTCGTTCGGGCAAACTCTCCTGATTGTTTCTGCGCTGAAACACCCCTTAAAAATGTTGGGCAGGGTGTTTATTGTTTTTTCTTCATCTTTTCCTAGTGTTACATAAATAATTATGTAGTAAACTTAAGTGGAATAAAAAGAAAAAAATGACCCTTGTGCCACGCTTCCAAAATCTGTTTACCTTTGCAATCTATCGTCATTTTATTCGATGCTTTTTAAGGAAATTGTTGGTCAGCAGGAAATTAAGCAGCGGTTAATTCAATCGGTTACCGAGGATCGTATTGCTCATGCACAGTTATTGCTGGGGTCGGAGGGTAGCGGCAATCTGGCACTCGCCATTGCCTATGCACAATATATCAATTGTCATAACCGCACTGCTGAAGATTCGTGCGGCATCTGTCCGTCGTGTAACAAATTCCAGAAGCTCATCCATCCCGATCTTCATTTTGTGTTTCCGGTAGCTACCACCAAAAGCATCACCAAGGAACCCGTAAGCGACGATTTTATTACCCAGTGGCGCGAACTCCTGTTACAATCGCCTTATTTCAGTCTGTTACAATGGTACAGTTTTATTGAGGTCGAAAACAAACAAGGGATCATCAGTAAATTTGAAAGTCAGGAGATTCTGCGAAAACTGAACCTTAAGACGTTTGAGGCTGACTACAAGATCATGATCATATGGATGCCCGAACGTATGAATATTATAGCAGCCAATAAATTGCTCAAGATACTCGAGGAACCGCCTGATAAAACAGTATTTCTGCTGGTTGCTGAAAACACAGGAATGATGCTTCAAACAATACTTTCGCGTACTCAGCTGATTAAAGTCCCGAAAATAGACGATACCGATCTGGAAGCGTATCTGCAGAAGAATTATACCTATTCCGCACAGCAGGTGAAGGATGCGGTAAAGCTTGCCGACGGGAATATGATTAATGCATTGCGGGTTTTGCAGAGTGACGAGGAAAATGCCCAGAACCTGGAGAAGTTTGCAAGCCTGATGCGATTGTGCTGGAAAAAGGACGTGTTAGGGTTGTTGCAATGGTGCGAGTCGATGACCGGAATTGGCCGTGAGCGTCAGAAAAGTTTTCTGGGATATACCCTTCGTATGGTTCGCGAAAATTTCGTATTAAATTGCCAGGTAGCGGATTTGGCCCTGCTTACTCAAGCGGAGGAGGATTTCTCGTCTAAATTCTACCCGTTCATTAATCAGAACAATGTTTACCAGATGGTTGAAGAATTGAACAAGGCTCAGTATCATATCGAGGCCAATGGCAATGATAAAATTATTTTTCTCGACACTGCCCTGAAACTGATTAAATTGATAAAGAAGTAAATTATATTAATTTTGCAGAGTTTAACTTAACTGCCGGATTTTGATGGAAAATCAACATATATGCTGTACCAGAGGTTGTTTTAATGCTACAGGTGAATTGGGTGATAAAGAACTTAAGTCACTGATAAGCTGCAACAAACTCGATACTATTGACTGGCTGGACGACGTACCCGATCCAGCGGACGAATTTGATGTCGTGGAGGTTCGTTTTAAGAACACTCGGAAAGGGTTTTACAAAAATGTAAATAAATTAGACCTTCGGAAAGGCGATATTATTGCTGTGGAGGCTTCACCTGGTCATGACATTGGCATTGTTTGTCTTACCGGTGAGCTCGTGCGTTACCAGATGAAACGAAATGGTGTTTCGTTTAATAACAGCGACGAGATAAAGAAAGTTTACCGGAAAGCGAAAGGTGTTGACCTGGAGAAATGGTATCAGGCCATTGATCTGGAAATGCCTGCTATGCTGAAGGCCCGACAGATAGCTGCAAGGCTTAATCTCGATATGAAGATTGGCGATGTGGAGTATCAGGGCGATAAAACCAAGGCCATTTTTTATTACATTGCTGACGATCGCGTGGATTTTCGTGAACTGATTAAAGTTTATGCCGAGGAATTTCGCATTCGTATTGAAATGAAGCAAATCGGTGCACGCCAGGAAGCTGGTCGCATTGGCGGAATTGGCACCTGTGGCCGTGAGCTTTGTTGTTCGTCGTGGCTTACAAATTTTGTTTCGGTAACTACCAATGCTGCACGTTACCAGGAAGTTGCCCTGAATCCTCAGAAACTGGCCGGGCAATGCGGTAAGCTAAAGTGCTGTTTGAACTTCGAGCTGCAGTGTTACCTCGATGCTCAGCAGGATTTCCCTGAAACCACTGTGCCGCTCGAAGTGTTTGACGGAACGGCTTATCATCAGAAAACTGATATTTTCCGGAGAATGATGTGGTATTCGTTTAGTAAGGATGAAGCTGCCAATCTGATTGCTGTTCCTGTTGAACGGGTAACTGAGATACTTGCACTCAATAAGAAGGGCGAGAAAGCCAAAAGTCTTAGCGATGTTGGCCAGGCTCCTGCTGTAAAAAAAGATCTTGACTACCATAGCCCGGTTGGAGCCGATAGTATCAATAGATTTGAGGAACATCCGGAACGGCGGAAGAAAAAGAAAAGACACAGAGGTCACGGGCATAACCATCAGGGTCAAAACCCAAATGAGAATTCAAACCAGAATTCCGGTCAGAATCAAAACTCCCGCCAAAATCAGAACCATAACCCAATAAAGGTTCAAAAACAAAATGTTGGTCAGAATTCAAATCAAAACCGTGGAGGAAATGAGAAATAGCCTTTTTATGCTCGGAATAGCTTTACTCGTTGGGTTATTCGGTTGTAATTTTGATAGTATATACGAAAAATCGGAAGACATACCCAAAGAGGAATGGAACAAGAATGAGGTTATTAAATTCGAAATACCGGTAACTGACACGATCCATGGATACAGGATTTTTGTTAATGTGCGTAACAGTAATGAATATCCTTACAGTAACCTGTTTTTATTTCTGACAACTTACTCACCGCAAGGCAAGAGCGTGAAGGATACACTCGAAATGACACTTGCCGATGACAGGGGAAAATGGCTGGGCAGTGGGTTTGGTGGCATCTGGAGTTCCGAAACGGCGTTACGGAACAATACGGTGATACGTTTTCCTTCTTCGGGAATTTACAGGATTGAAGTTGTTCAGGCAATGCGCGACGATGTTCTGAGGGGCATTAAAGACATTGGCATTAAGGTGGAAAGAGCAAAGTAATAATTTAAACGTGGCAAAACATAAACTGGAAAGGTTTGCCCAAATGGCGACCTTCGAAAATGTTGTTCAACCAAAGCTCGAAGAGATTTTAAATAAAGATTACAAGTTAAAAGGCAATTGGAAATCATCGTTTTTTAAAAATAGTAATCCTATTGTATTGGAACTGGGATGTGGTAAAGGCGAATATACTGTCGGTCTGGCACAACGGTATCCGGAGAAGAATTTTATAGGAATCGATATTAAAGGAGCACGCATGTGGCGTGGTGCTTTAACATCACTTAAGAACGGGATAAAAAATGCAGGTTTTCTTCGCACAAGGATTGAACATATTACTTCTTTTTTTGCTCCCGGCGAAATATCTGAAATCTGGATTACCTTCCCCGATCCGCAGGAAAAAAAGATTCGTGCAAAGAAGAGGTTAACATCGTCCAGGTTTTTAGCCATGTATCAAAAGTTCATCGAACCGTCCGGTATTATTCATCTTAAAACGGACAACAGTATTTTGTACGAATATACCTGCAGGCTTACCAGGCACAACAACCTGGATGTAGAATTCAATACAAACGACTTGTACAACTTGGGCGTGGAAGACGAAGCACTTCTTTCTATTCAGACTTTTTACGAGTCGCAGTTTTTGGCTCAGGGAATAGCAATTAAATATTTGAGATTCACACTTAACGGCCATGAAACGTTCATCGAACCTCCGGGCGACGAAAACTGAGGATGAGAACTTCTTTGAACAGGTTTATAAAGTAGTTCAACTGATTCCGTACGGCAGGGTTACCAATTACGGGGCAATAGCAAGATACCTGGGTTCGCCGCAATCATCACGGATGGTT
>DATBXH010000687.1:0-4571 GCA_036514375.1 Bacteroidales bacterium
TGTCGGATGGTGTGTGCCAAATATTAAAAAAGAATAGCGACAATGGGATTATATATTTCAATATTAGGTGCGATTTCTGCTATACTTGTTTCAATGATTGGAGCATGGTTAGCTAATAGAAACAGTATTGTTTTGCAAACACGCAAGTTGAAAGAAGAACACTATGTTGCATATATTGAAGCTCTTCATAATCTTGCGGGCGATAATAGTAAAGAAGCAACAAAGAAATATGTTTTTGCAAGAGACAAGCTGTTTTTAATTGCGAGTGAGGAGGTAATTAGGAAAATGATTAATTACGAAGAAGAAGCCGTCGGTAAACCTTGTGATTTGCACGATGAATACTTGACAGAGCTAATCAAAGCGATAAGAAGCGATTTGAAATTAAAGAATAAAGATTTCCCGAAAATATACCTCAAAAAGAGCTAGACAAACTTGTTTTGATATGAAAAGACTTTTACAATTTGATTGGGTTTTAAGCATTAAGATTAATAATCCGTTTATAATTTTACTTTTATTCCAACCTGTCTATATTATATTATATGGATGTATAAGATTGGAACGCTCGGTGAAATAAGGTTAAAACGAAAACCTAATAGTTTGTTTTTGATATTAAATGTATTTCTATTTATCACAATGATTTATTTGATTCTTTTAACTTTAAAAATTTCAATGCTTTCTATCGACTCTAGATTAGCGACCCTTTTTAATGTAAATGAAGATACAATAGAACATATTTTTGTTGGACTTATTTCTTTTAGTTGGGTTTACAGTTCTTACTATTCTATGCTAATGACTATTAAACTTGAAGAATTAAAGAATGAAGAATATTATCCTTTGATCACAGACAAGCTTTATAGATTTTTTCAAATACTCTATTGGCTTTTCGGAATTTGGGTAATACAACCGAAGATAAATGAATATTATAATGACTTGAAAAAAAGCCCAGCCCATAACATCGTATAAATTTTATTGGGGTGGAAGAGCCAATTTCAAAGGCATCGCTCTACTCAAGGTTGTTGTACCTTGACAGCGAATCGCTTCGTGGCTCCCCAACAAAACTTATACGTAACGTTTGTATGCCAGTGTAAAAAAACGCTACTAGCTAATGATAAATGCAAAATGAAAAAGATTTCAATACTTGATTTATTTGTTGTCTTGATTGTTGCCTTGACTTTAGGCTGCAATAATAATAACAAATGTCCTTCTCATGAGAGTGAATCGAAGTTAGTATTTAGTAGTTCAGATTCTTTAAAAAGGTCATTTGGTGGAGCAGCTGAGTCAAAGAAGCAACTTGAACAATTTCTAAGGGATTCAACATCTAATTTATTTAAAGGTGAGATTCTTATTATTAATGAAAAGACTTTAATTGAGATTGCTGAACCAATTCTATTTAAGGGCTACGGGAAAGAGAATATAATAAGCCAAAGGCCTTATGAAATTTATTTATTTGGTGATTATTGGATAATGAGTGGAACATTGCCTCGTGTAACGATTGGTGGAACATTTTCTATTGCGATTAATAGAAGAACTTGCCAAGTGATTGGAATAACTCATGGAAAATAAAAAACACCGGCATACAACACCGCATATAATTTATTGGGGTTTATGAGCAAATTGCAAAGGTTTTGCTTTTATTCAAATTCATGTATACCATGACAGATAAGTACTCCGAAACTCCCCAACAAAACATATGCGAAACGTTTGGTACAATACGGCGATTCATCTTGAGCTCACTCAAAGTTCATTAAAAAGAATATAAATTTTTAAAAACATAAATATGAAGATAGAATATAGAATAGTTAAAGCGATAGTTCTGAAGGTTTGGATCATTATGTTAATTTTCATTTTGAACCAAAATATAAATTTGGCGCAAGAATTTCATGGTGGAGACACACCGCCAATCTATAAAGGAGGAAATAAAGCATTAAAAGAATTCATTGACAAAAACCTAATTTTTTCTGATAGTTTAAAAAATGTTGGAATCTCTGGGATTGTAACTTTAAAATTGTTAATTAATAAAGAGGGAAAGATTGAAAATATTAGACTTATGCGAGGAATAAATGGAGAGTGTGATTCAATAGTAATTCGTGTTGCAAGGTTATTGGAAGATTGGCAACCAGCAACAAAAAAAGGGAAATCTATCAATTTAAATATTCTATTGCCAATAGAGATAAATTGTAAGAATAATTATAATAATAGGCAACGATATATTGTTACTGGGAATGTAACTGAAAAGTATACTGAAAAACCAATCGAAGGAGCATTAGTTTTAATAAAAGGGACAGATATTGGAACAATAACAGACAGCAATGGTAAATATAGTCTTGAAATTCCAAGAGAAAATTTAGATTTAGAGATATCATCAATAGGTTATATAACAAAGAAAGAGGAAATTGGAAAAAATCATACAATTAATATTGAATTAGATTCGGAATATTATATCATAAATTTCAATGTAAATAATTGATTACAAAAGCGTACAGCACCCAACACGCGTCACTGTTGCACAACTTAAAAAATAAACAATTTGCCTGCAAACAGCATTTTGGAAAAGTTTGAAGGCAAATATAAGCAATGTTTTCGGAAAATGGGTTTTAACAAAGATGTTTTAAACCTTGAGACAATAGAGTTGCGCAACAAGCACAAAGCATATATTTTATTGGGATTGAGGAGCAAATTGTAAAGGTTTTGCATTTATTCAGGTTCATGTGTACCATGAAAGAGAAGTGCTCCGAACCTCCCCAACAAAACATATGCGAAACGTTTGCCTGTAATTTTTAAAGAACAGCACTAATGAAAGTTTATCTCGACAATAATATAATTGTTTCACTAGAGAATGGGGATTACTCTTTTGATAGGATAGAATCTCTATTTTCTGATCAAAAGATTGACTTTGTTTATTCATCTGCACATATTTTTGAAGTAGAGAACTTTCAAGGAAATGAGTTGATATCAAAAAATGAATTACTTACAAAGAGGTTTGATTCTATTAGGAAAATTTTTAAGAATAACTACCTATACCTTGATCATGATGATAACCAACTTGTGAATATTATAGAAGATCCTCAAGAAGTTTATGATACTATAACTCTTATACCTTTTGGTATTCAAGCAATGAAAGGTTTTATGAACATGATTTCTAAAGAGCAAAAAGAGGATTTTCGAAAACAATTGGGAATAGAAATACAAAAACTAAATAATTACAGTGCCACAGAAGTTATAAGACATTTAAATACAAAACTTACAAATTGGGGAACCAACCAGTCTTTTATTGAATTAATTGAATATGGAATTACTCTCCACCCAAATGGTCATAAATTTGGACTTCATAATCGTATTGCTGGAATCTTTGAGTTTTTAGATATGCTTGGTTATTGGAAAGACAAAGAGACTGATAGTTCAAATTATGCAAGACTTTGGGATGCTTCCCATAGTTTTTTTGCAACATATTGTGACTATTTTATCTCAGACGATAAAAGAACTAGAAATAAGGCAAATGTTGTTTATAATATTTATAACAAATCGACTAAAATATTATCTTCAAAGGGTAAAAAATAAAAACTACAGGCAACACAGTGTATACATCATGCGGGTTTCAGAGTAATTTGCAAATTCATCGCTCGCAGGCAAGGGCAGTAACGGTGGATAATGAAGTGACCACAAACTCCTGCACGCTGCATACACTCAACGTTATGCAATAGTGTAAAAATACAAGTACCTTTAGATATGATTATACCCAGAAATAAATATTCCCGTGAATTGTATATTGATAAAGAATCTCTCTTATCTAAATTTAAAAATTCAGAACATTTCGTTGTGACTGATTCTGGACCTTATGTCAATGCTTTTAAAATTTCTCAGAAAGATCAACTTTTTATTGGACCATTTTATCAGGATAATTTTAGAATATCTGAAAATTCTGGATTAGGAGGAATGCTAGAAGTTATAGGAACAGTGAATATTATACAGTTCACTTTGGACAAATCTGTAATAAAAATAAAACTTCAAATGGGAATCGTTCCGGTTAATCTTCCTCAAATTGCGATAATATTTCTGGTAATTTTAGGATTGATTTTAATGCCGATTACATCAGCTTTTTTATTACTATTTTCAGTGATCAGTTTTTTTCTAGCAATTTGGTGGTTGATATGCCATTTAAAGGTTAGACATTTTCTTGGGATAGTTTCAAAAGCAATTGGGATTGATAATAAATGGTAAAAAATAAAAAAACACCGTTGCATAACACCGCATATAATTTATTGGGGTTGAATAGCAAATTGTAAAGGGTTTGTTTTTATTCAAGTTCATGCGCACCATGAAAGATGAGCGCTCCGAACCTCCCCAACAAATCATATGCGCATCGTTGTGCACAATTAAAAAAATCAGGCGTAAATTAGTGTCATTGACTGATTATTAGAAAATGGAAAATAGAATGTATTTAACTGAGGATTTGATCGCCCTTATTCAACGCCAAGCTTTAGATCCAATATGGAAAATAGTAACTTGGAAAACTCCAAATAATTGGTTTGATATAGTTACTGTTTCTCCGCTTAATTTAATCCATTTCTATG
>DATBXH010000688.1:0-4746 GCA_036514375.1 Bacteroidales bacterium
AATGGGTGCCGTTTATTGCAATTGCTTCACCGGTATTATGCTATTTTTTAAGTGATTATTCCGTGATCCTGCTGGATGGTTATAAATTCGGATTCGAATTACTGATAATTAACGGATTGCTGACATTTCTGGGGCTTTTCCTGCTAAGGAAACAACATTAATTGCCGGAAGGAACTACTTTTTGCGTATGAACTTTGCCGGAATAAGTTATTTTTACAATATAGCAGGTATTTTGAACGGCAATAGGTACCTGGTTTACAGTAATATTTTCAAGTTTCTTTCTTGTCAGGATCTGTCCTAAAAGATTGAAAACCACAACTTCGCCATTGGCAAGTTCCGACGGTTTGTTGTACTTTATATTTAACACACTGCCGTCAATATAAATCACAAATTTACTGTCACTGTCATCAGCATTCCCTGGATTCGTGGAGGGTATGTCAAAAAACGAATTGGTTTGCTCCAATATACTTTTAACAGGAACCACCGATGCATTTGCAGCAGAATAGCCGTATCCAAAGTAAAGGATCAGAGATACCAATAATATTTTTGTACATTTAACCATTGCT
This sequence comes from Bacteroidales bacterium, assembly GCA_036514375.1. GTDB lineage: Bacteria > Bacteroidota > Bacteroidia > Bacteroidales > JAAUTT01 > JAAUTT01. The sequence continues at coordinate 567 of DATBXH010000688.1, forward strand.
ACCTTTTACGGGTTTGGATGTAAAATTATATTATTTTTTTCAATTTTTTTCAAATAAAAGCACAGAATCGACGTTGTCATTTATTCTATTAAAAATAATTGCTTTGATTCTTAATAAATTATAGTATATCGTGCTTTTTTATTTTGAATTACCAAATGGTTGTGCCAAAATTTATTTACTTTACGACCTCAAGATACAACGCAGATCATGAATGAATTATTAAGAAAGAAATCGATCGATATACTTCGGGCCGAGGCAGAAGGAGACGGACATGGCCATGGCCTTAAGCGGGCATTGAACGCCAAGAATCTTGTAACTTTAGGGATTGGTGCCATCATTGGGACAGGCATTTTTGTGCTTACCGGAACTGCGGCAGCCACACATGCAGGCCCGGCAATTATATTGTCGTTCATTCTTTCGGGTTTGGGTTGTGTATTTGCCGGTTTTTGTTATTCCGAGTTTTCGTCTATGATTCCAATTGCCGGTAGTGCTTATACATATTCATATGCCACGCTGGGTGAATTTATTGCCTGGATTATCGGATGGGACCTGATTCTTGAATACCTGTTTGCATCATCTACCGTTGCGGTGGGATGGTCGGGTTATTTTGTAAGTTTCCTGAAAGATTTTAATATTAACGTACCGGATAAGCTTTGCCAGGCGCCGTTCAATCATATCCCGGGACACGGTTGGGTAACTACCGGAAGCATTATCAATTTACCGGCCATCGCAATTATTGTCATTATTTCGGGTCTCCTTGTAATTGGCATTAAAGAGTCTGTAGGATTCAACAATATCATTGTATTTATAAAACTCATTGTCATTCTTTTGTTCATTGGTTTTGGTATTGCATATATCAATGTTGACAACTGGAAACCTTTTATCCCGCATAATACCGGTAGTTTTGGAAGTTTTGGCTTATCGGGAATCTTTAATGGTGCGGCAGTCATATTTTTTGCATACATAGGGTTCGATGCGGTTTCCACGGCTGCACAGGAAGCAAAAAATCCCAAACGCGATATGCCTATTGGAATTTTAGGTTCGCTTGTTGTTTGTACTATTCTTTATGTGGCTGTTTCTGCCGTTCTGACTGGTATTGTAAATTATAAGGAATTGAATGTTGCTGCCCCCATTGCTTTAGCTATCGACAGAACCGGCCAGGCTCTGATGTGGTTGCGTCCATTAATTAAAATAGGTGCACTGGCAGGTTTAAGTTCTGTAGTTCTGGTCATGCTGATGGGGCAACCGCGTATTTTCTTTTCGATGGCCAAGGATGGTTTGCTGCCAAAGAATTTTTCAAAGGTTCACCCCAAATTCCGTACTCCATATATTACCACCATTGTTACGGGTATTTTTGCCGCGGTGATAGCCGGATTGTTCCCCATCGGACTGCTCGGAGAACTTGTTTCCATAGGCACACTGTTGGCTTTTGTCATTGTTTGCGCCAGTGTAATTGTCCTCCGTAAAACCAATCCCGATGCTCATCGTCCGTTTAAAGCGCCTTTGGTTCCTTTATTCCCGATCCTTGGAATTATTATTTGTGTGGCCCAGATGGCATCTCTGCCTTTGGATACATGGCTGCGTCTGATTATTTGGATGGCTGTTGGTTTGCTGATTTACTTTTTTTACAGCCGTCAAAATAGTAAGCTTGCACAGGGAAACAATAGTAAGGAGAAATAGGAGGATTTAATCACCGTAATCCCCGTTTTTAGCAGAGTATATTTCTTCGATCAGACTTTTGTATTTATCGTGGATATATTTCCGTTTCAGTTTCAGGGTAGGGGAGAGTTCGCCTGTTAAGGGACTCCATTCTTCCGTGATAAGCCGGAACCGTTTAATATGTTCCGTTTGGCCCAGCGTTTTATTTATCTGGGTTACTTCGCGCTGGAACCGATCCAGAACAACCGGATTGTTTATTAAGTCGGAGTTATCGCGGAAACTTACGCCATGTCTGGAACACCAGTTATGAAGGAAATTGAAGTTCGGTGAAATAACAGCGCTGGCAAATTTCTCGTTTTCGCCAATCACAATGATCTGTTCGATAAAAAAGGACTCCTTAAATTTGTTTTCAATCACTTGCGGAGCGATATATTTGCCGCTCGACAGCTTAAAAATCTCTTTTTTCCGGTCGGTAATCTTCAGGAAAATGCCGTCTTCAATAACACCCACATCACCGGTATGGAACCAGCCTTCGCTGTCAACTACCTCGTCCGTAAGATCGGGGGCTTTATAATAACCGAGCATAACGTTGGGTCCCTTACAAAGTATTTCTCCGTCTCCGGCAATTTTAACGGTCACATCTTCGAGAATAGGTCCAACAGTTCCAATTTTTACCACATTCCTGGCCGGGTCATTTACCGCAATTACCGGACTGGTTTCCGTTAAACCGTACCCTTCGAGAAGCTCGAGACCGGCAGCTGTAAAAATCCTGGTAAGTCTGGGTTGTAATGCCGCACCTCCGCAAACTACATAACGGACCTCACCGCCCAGAGCTTCACGCCATTTCGAGAAGATAAGCTTACCGGCAATTTTAAGTTTGAAATCGTAGAACTTGCCGTTTTTATGATCCCGTTCATATTTTAATCCGAGGTTAACAGCCCAGAAAAACAATATCTTTTTAAAAAAAGACAAATCCTTGCCTTTACCGATAATCCCGACATAAATCCGTTCGAGCAGCCGGGGCACCGTTACAAAGAGGTGGGGTTTGACTTCCTTCATATTATCGAGGATCGTTCCCAGGTTCTCCGCGTAGTAGACACCTATTCCCTTATATTGATAGTGGTAATTGAGGCTGCGCTCGTAAATATGGCATATGGGCAGAAAACTGAGTGCACGATGTTCGGCACCCAGATCGTGCTTTTTAGAAGTAGCAATAAAATTTGATACCAGGTTTGCGTGCGACAGCATCACGCCTTTGGGGACACCGGTTGTACCTGAGGTATAAATCAGTGTAGTCATGTCATCCGGTTCGATCGTGCATTTTATATCTTCAAGATCGTCAATGAACCGTTCTTTGTTTTCTTTTCCCAGTTCCAGTATTTCCAACCAGTTTCGGGCCCCTTCAATAGGATTAAAAGTATAAATCTTTTCGATAGAAGATGTTTTCTCTGCAATGGGACGCAACCGCTCCAAAAGCATTTTGTCCGACACAATCAGTATTTTGGGTTCGGAGTGATGGAATATGTGTGTATAATCGTCCTGGCTAATGGTTGGGTAAATGGGCACGTTAACAACACCCACCTGCGCCATACCCATATCCATAAAGTTCCATTCAGGCCGGTTGTTTGAAACCATCGCTATTTTATCGCCCGGTTTAAACCCGAGTGCCAGTAGCCCGTAACTTACCAGATTGGATTTTTCAATATAATCGTGGGAACTGTATCTTATCCAGGATCCATTTTGCTTGCAGGCAAGAACATCAGTTTTATTAGGGTAGTAGGTTTTATACCTTTCGAGCAGGTCGAATGTTCTTCTCACCATTTTTATAAAATCATCGTAGTGTTGACAGCAAATGTAAGTAAAAAACGAATAGGTATGCAAAGATGTTCACCCGGCCCGGAAGGATCCGACCGAGCTGTCAAAAAAAGGGAAAATGAGTCTACTCCGAAAAGTCTTTGACCCCCTAATCCCCCAAATGGGGGACTAAAAATTCAATGATTTTCAGATGGTTCCCTGGAGGGGTTAGGGGTAAAACAGATGAAAATCATTGAATTTTTGACTTTTCGGAGTGGACTCAAAAATGTGAGTTTTAAAGTTTACTGAAACCCGGGAATTAAAATGACAGATTTTCTATTGACCGCTCTCCATCCCGGAAGAGAAGAAGTATATTCCGATGACAAAAAATTAATCCCCCACCGCGGCAAACGATCCTGGTCATCTAACCAACACGTTCCCCTTTTAAAATAGAACTTTGCCCTTATAAGGTGGAAGTTCCCCCTTTTAAAGCGGAAGTTTGCCTTTTTAAAGTGGAAGTTCCCCTTTTTAAAGCGGAAGTTTCCCCTTTCAAAGTGGAAGTTCGCCTTTTTAAAGTGGAACTTTCCCTTTTTAAAGTGGAAGTTTCCCCTTTCAAAGTGGAAGTTCCCCTTTTCTAGGTGGAAGTTTCCCCTTACAAGGTAGAAGTTCCAACCATCAAGGTGGAGGCCTTAGCTTTTAAAGCAGAAGTTTCCCTTCAAATATATCC
>DATBXH010000689.1:0-10511 GCA_036514375.1 Bacteroidales bacterium
ATTAGCCGCAGCGGCTGCAGCCTCACAACCTGCATGACCGGCACCAACAACAATTACATCGTATTCCAAAAACATAGCGAAAATTTTGGTAAAATTATAAAGAAAACAATATAGAACGGGGAAAGTTAGTCACTTTAAATAAATTCAGCCTTTAGCACTTCTAAGGCCTTATCTTCCTTATCCCGCATCATGGCTTTTAGAGTTTCGTTGTTATCATCAAACCCTAACAAGTGCAAAACACCATGAATGATCACGCGGCATAATTCATTTTCAAAAGAAACCTGATACATCTCAGCATTAACTCTAACGGTATCGATACTGATAAAAATATCACCATGAATGATATCGTTATCATTATAATTAAAAGTGATAATATCTGTAAAATAATCGTGGTTTAAATATTGCCGGTTAATTTCAATAACTTCCTCATCCGAAGAAAACACAATATTTATATTACCTGTTTGTTTATCGTATACAGAAATGACTTTCTTAATCCAATCTTTAATGGCTCGTTTCTTCTTTAACTTAAAGCCACTATACTCATCAAAGAAATAAACACTCAAAAATTAAATATTAAAAAGCATTTCAACCTTACTACCATTCTCCGAAAAGACCATTTTATCAGAAAGCCTTTCCATCAAAAAAACGCCCCGCCCATTAATCTTTTCGATATTCTCCGGTGCAGTTGGATCAGGAATATTACTATAATCGAATCCATCACCCTGATCTTTTACGGAAATGGATAAATATTTTTCCTCTATCTTAAACCGTATATTAACATTCTTAGCTTCATCAAGCTTATTGCCATGCAATATAGCATTATTTGCAGCTTCTATTGTTGCTATAAGTACATTTCCATAAAGTTCCGAAGACAAATTATATTCAGTTGAAATCTCATCCACAGCTTTCTCAACTATCCTTAAATTTTCAATTTTTGATGGTATGTTGAACATTTTTTCCATTCTTTTAAATTTAAGCTATTATACTCAAAAACGTTGTGAGGGTTACTCTTTTTTTATAACAAATTGACAAGTAAAATTAAGAATAAATAAAATATAAAAAAATCAATTGTGTGACAACCAAACTTCAGGATCTAATACATTACGCTGATCCCAAATCTGAACATGGAGAACAGAAGATTTTGACTCGTTATCGGTAAATACTTTCCCTATTACCTGATGGGTTTTAACTTTATCACCGTTGTTTACCCGAACATCCACTAAATTTTGATAAACGGAATAAAATCTTCCATGATTGATAATAACCGTATAGTTATATCCCGAGATCACAAACTTCGCAGTAACCTCACCTTCAAAAACAGCATAAACATCCGAATTTTTAACGGTACTGATATCAATGCCCTTGCTTTCCATTTCCACATTCTTGTATATCGGATCATGATATCGTCCAAATCCTCGTGTCACTACGCCATGATCAATTGGCCAAGGCAATCTACCACGATTTTCAAGAAAATTACTCGACAATACATTATCCTCCTTAACAACTTTTTTCGAAACCTTACCGGCAGCTTCCTTTGCTTTAATCTCCGCCTTAATAATATTATCAATTTCCATCGCTAACTTTTCCGCCCTTTTGGATTGCGCTTTCAATTTTTTAGAAAGTTCGTTCTCCTTAAGTTTCAAAACGTCTACTGTCTTGGTCTTCTCTTCCAGTTCATTCTTCAATTTTCTATTTTCCTGTTCCTGAGAAGTAATTAATCCAACCTTGACCTTTCGAGTGGTTTCAAGTTCGTTTATTTGCATGTTAAGACTATTCTGCACACTATTGATAATAGATATCTGTCTTTTCCTATATTCGGAATATTCCTGCAAATATTTTAAGCGTTTGTAGGCTTGATTTAAACTACTCGAGGACAAAACAAACATCAATCCATCTGAATGGGTCCTGTTCAGATACGAAAGATAAATCATCCGACCAAATTCCAGCTTAATATTATGAATATCCATTCCTAAAGACTGAGTTGTTTTCTCGAGCTCATTAATTTTTTTATCTGCCTGGTTAATCTCCGAAGAAAGATTAACAATTAACGAATTTAGTAAACTTATTTTCTTATCAATCAAAGAAAGCTTCTCAACCGATTCAGTTTTACTTTGCTTTACCGTATTCAAAATGTTTTCAGTTTCGGCGATCTCCTTTAAAGTTGAATTTCTCATCTTTTCTAACTCGGCTCTACTTTGTCCAAATAAAAACGAATTAATCAATAAAAAATTGGATAAAAGGAAGAGAAAAATTTTCATTTCAAACAAAATTGTCGCTAAAACCTAAAATTACAAGTTTTAGATAAATTACTAACGCTCAAAAAATCGATATCAGTAGTCCACTGTGTTAATTTATCCTTATAAGCAACATAAATCTCACTAAGCATAGCCTTACGAAATTTAAAGTCAAATTGCAGAAGACCATTTGTTTCAAAAATATGAAAAAGAATCGTGTTATTATTAATTTCTGTCTTAAGATTATGAGTATTCAGCATTTTAATCCGATTGGCAAACTCCTCCACTTTACCTTCCAACAAAAATTCCAACGATGTCCTGTCGATACTAAACCCAAACTTCTGAAAAATAAACTCAGCGGCATTTCCATACCGAACATTGTTATAATCATCTTTAAGTTGAAATACCGAACTATAAACACCACTAAACAATGGATAGGAAAGCGGCCCATAAAATTTAAAACAAATAACAGAGTCCTTAACCATGGAGATATAGCCTTTGATAACATTCGTACCAGTACGGCTTCCGGATATGGTTACCTTCACCTTATCGTAAGTTAGCTGGTGCGCTTCCCAGGAAAAATTCGAAATATTCCTGGTAGAATGACATGCAACCAACGAAATCATGAAAAGCACAAAAAACCCTTTCATCTCAACGTCAAATTATCATTTCAATATCGAACGAAAAAAGTTAAAACGAATAAACAAAGAACTACTTATGGCCTGTATGACCAAAACCACCATGCCCCCGTGCAGTTTCATCCAATGATTCGCATTCTTCCCACGATATGGTTTCATACTTTTTAATAACCATCTGGCAAATTCGATCGCCATCCCGTATAGTAAAAGGTTCCGAGGAAAAATTAATCAGTATGATTCCAATTTCACCGCGATAGTCAGCATCGATGGTGCCAGGTGTATTCACTAAAGAGATTCCGTTTTTCAAAGCCAATCCGCTACGCGGCCTCATCTGCGCTTCATACCCTGCAGGAAGGGCAATAAACAATCCTGTAGGTATCAGCTTTCGCTCCCCGGGTAACAATACAACTTCAGTCTCCAAATTCGCGCGAATATCCATCCCGGCGGAATGAGCCGTGCCATATTCCGGAAGAGAATGCTTTGACTTATTCACAATTTTGACCGTCATCATTTCTTTATAAATAAACTTAGTAACTTTTCTTTCCTTTCCAAATAATATATAAAGCCTCCAAAGATGATAGAATTTTTAACCAAATTCAAAACAAGGTGATGTGAATTAAAATGAGTAGCCATCCAGAAGAGAATCAGACCCAGAATCAAATATTTCATCATATTAGCGATTGGATATTTGATAGGATAATAATGCTGACCCAAAAAATAAGAAATCAGCACAATGGTAACATAACAAATCAATCTGGCCCAGGCAGAAGCCACATATCCATATTGGGGAATAAAGAAAATGTTGATCAATATGGTTAACAATGCACCAAAAGCAGTAATTAAAATTCCAAAGTAGGTTTTACCATTGAGCTTATACCAAAAGGACAGATTAAAGTAAACTCCTAAACCCAAACTACCCAACATGTACACAGAAACAATCTTTAATCCCTCCCGATATTTGGGTCCGATAAAGTATTGAATCAATCCCAAATAAGAAATGACCCCAAGAAAAATAACCATGCCAAATAAAAAGAAATATTTCGTAGAGTCCGCCAAAATAGTCTTTTGATCCTCACTTTTTTGTCGATTGAAAATATAAGGCTCCGCAGCAAACCGGAACATCTGGGTGAAAATGGCCATTAGCATTGCCACTCGGACACAGGCACCGTAAATCCCAATCTGCGCCATAAAATCAACATTTTTTGGAAGGTAATTTTGAAGTAAAATACGGTCCAAAGTCTCATTGATGGTACCTATTAAACCAGCGAATAACAATGGATAGGAATAATTAACCATCCGCTTCCACAAGCCCATATTAAATTTTAATTTCTCTTTGATCAGATCGGGAATTAAAATCAAAAATGTGATCAAACTGCCAAGGCAATTAGCAATAAAAATAAGCTCCACACTAACATGATATTTAAACCCAAAAAGCTGATGATCCTTTACAAAAAAATGAGGGATAACCCATATTAATATCACATTAATAAAAATAGTGATAAGCACATTTAATAATTTCAGCAGGGCAAACCGAAAAGCCTTGTTTTGTTGCCGAAGATTTGCAAAAGGGATAGCAGCCAGCGAATCGAACCCGAGAATTAAAACAAACCAAAACACATAACGCGCATGATGCTGATATCCGATTAAAGATGCAATGTCCTTTAAAAAGTATAGGGAGAAAATAACAAACAAAGAAGTGGTTGCAAGGATACTGATAAATGCGGTACCATACACCAGGGACCGGTTTTCCTGTTTCGCAAAAAAGAAAAGACCCGTTTCCATCCCGTATGTTAGAATGATATTTAAAAAAGTAACGTAGGCATACAAAACGGTTACATCAGCAAAGGCGGACGGAACAAAAATATAAGTATAAAATGGAGTTAGTAAGTAATTAAGGAAACGTGATACAATCGTGCTTAAACCGTAGATAACAGTTTGTCCGGCTAAATTCTTTAAGTGATTCAAGTGACTGATATTTAAATGAAAAGCCAATCAATTTCTCAAGTTCAAAACTCAAATTGACTGTGCAAAAATAATAAACCCTTTGATGTAATCGCTCTTACCAATAAACAATTAATTATTCCGGGCTGTCACGTGTTAATATTTAAGATTTTCATTACACTCTCTTTAAGTCGCATGACAAATATTTAATTCCCAACCTCCGTTCTTTAATGTCACTTGCTAATTCATTAATGTCACTTCTATTTTCATTGATGTCCGGTATTCATTCACGAGTGTCAGATGCATTTTCACGAATGTCCGGTATCTTTTCATTGATGTCCGGTGTATTTTCGCTGATGTCAGATGTATTTTCATTAATGTCCGGTGTATTTTCACGAATGTCCGGTATCTTTTCATTGATGTCAGATGTATTTTCACTGATGTCAGATGTATTTTCATTAATGTCCGGTGTTAATTCACGAGTGTCACCTATCCGTCATGTATGTCACACGCATTTTCTTTCATGTTATATCGGTTTCCTTGTAAGTCATATCCAAAATAGTTGCAACTTTGCCTTTCCGAATTATAAACATATTGCTCTATGAAAATCAGATGTACAATTTTAGCCCTGTTATTCTTTGTTTTGATACTGCAATCCTGTAAACCGCAAAAACAAAAGGAAACGATTGTGATTATTACCACTGAATTTGGTAACATGAAGATAAAACTTTACAATGAAACGCCTCTGCATAGGGACAATTTCATCAACCTCATCAAAAAAGGATATTTTACGAACAAGATCTTCGAAAGAGTGATTAAGGACTTTATGATTCAGGGAGGAAGTTCATCCGATTCAGTTATTAATGATCCAAATCCGGAAACAGCCTATACATACACCATACCCGCCGAATTCAACCCAAAGTTCTACCATAAAAAAGGAGCGCTGGCAGCTGCTCGTAAATCAGACTTTGTAAATCCCAACAGGGAATCGACTCCCACCCAGTTCTACATCGTACAAGGATCAAAATTTACCGACGAACAACTAAATCAGGTTGAAAATGGCATAAACACTCAAATGATTCAATTGCAGGCAAAGATATATTACCAGCAATCCGTAAAAAAATTACAATTATCCGGTGAAAGCTACAGTGACCAAACGATTATTCAGCAGGCAATATCGAAAGCATCAGAAGAAAATTCAAAAAAACCTTTTAAATTCTCCGACGAACAACGTCAAACGTACAAAACCATAGGAGGAGCACCACATCTCGATGGAACATACACCGTTTTTGGTGAAGTAATCGAAGGACTTAACATCGTAGATAGCATTGCCAAAGTCAAAACCAACGCAAAAGATAAACCCCTGAAGGAAATAAAATTCTCGGTCAAAATTCAGGAATAATAAAATATCATTAATTTTGAGGTCCTTAAATAATCAGATAATGCTCGAAAAAATAACAAACATTCTTAACGAGATCTCACAGATCAAAGTAAAAACAGCAGAAGATTTAGAAACATATCGCTTAAAATACTTAAGTAAAAAAGGAATTCTAAATCAATTATTCGAGGATTTTAAAACGCTTCAACCTGATTTAAAAAGAGAAGTAGGCCAGAAACTGAATCAATTAAAAGAAACACTTAGCGCAAAATATAATCAATCCAAAGACGACCTTTCAGATCACCAGGAAACTACATCGAAACAAGATTTAAGTTTGTCGGGAGACCCAATAGCTATCGGGTCCCGTCACCCGATATCACTTGTGCGTAACGAAATAAATGAAATCTTCGGAAGATTAGGCTTTACGGTTTCAGACGGACCTGAAATAGAAGATGACTGGCACGTATTCGGAGCACTTAATTTCCCGCCGGAACATCCGGCCAGGGATATGCAGGATACTTTTTTTATTGAAAAGAATCCGGACATACTGCTGCGCACCCATACTTCGTCAGTCCAGGTCAGGGTGATGGAAAAAACCCAGCCACCCATTCGTATGATCATGCCCGGAAGAGTATTTAGAAACGAAGCTATATCAGCACGTTCCCACTGTTTCTTTCACCAGATAGAAGGGCTGTATATCGATAAAAACGTATCCTTCGCAGATTTAAAACAAACGTTATTATTCTTTGCCAAGGAATATTTTGGTACGGAAACCCAAATCAGGTTACGTCCCTCCTACTTTCCTTTTACAGAACCTTCTGCAGAAATGGATATTTCCTGCACATGTAAAGGAAAAGGCTGCAATTTGTGTAAATATACAGGCTGGTTAGAAATTCTGGGTTGCGGAATGGTCGATCCTAACGTACTCGATTTTTGTAATATCGATTCAAAAACATACTCCGGATTCGCATTTGGTATGGGAATAGAACGAATCGCCTTATTAAAATACCAGGTAAAAGATATCCGTATCTATTCGGAAAACGACATACGATTCTTACGACAGTTTTCATCTGTTTTATAGCAACGAAGACGAAATTCCATCTTCGTTGCTATATTATTTTATGACAAAATCCTTATTTCATAACTCATTGGCATTGCATCCCGCAGTGTAGCATTTACACCGCAATATTTATCAACAGAAAGATTTACTGCTTTTTCAAGCTTTTCATACTCAAGATTCACGCCTTTGAACTCGTAAATAATCTTCATCGACTCAAACTTCTTGGGATGTTCATCACGAATCTTACTTTCAACTTTCAGATTAAAATAAGTTAATTCAACCTTCATCTTTTTCAAAATGGATACAACATCCATACCAGTGCATCCGGCCAATGCCACCATCACCAAAGTCTTAGGCCGAGGTCCTTCATCATTTCCACCAACTTCCGGAGCAGCATCCAAAACTAATTTATGACCATCAATAGACGTTTCAAATTTCATATTACTATTCCAGGTAACATCAATAATTTTTTCCATCATCAAAAGTTTTACATTTTTTAATTATATTTCATCCTTAAACAATGACAGTTTTAATGTGTTTTAAAATTAATATGCTTTTATATATAATCATAACCTGAGCAGCACTTTATGAAAAAAAAGCAGGAAGAAACAAGTTTAGAGCAAATAGACTTTACGGCAAGTCCATTATTTAGACATCTGACAACCGAAGAAAACGAAAAAATTTCAAAGGACAGAATAATTAGTTTTTATAATAAAGGAACATATATCTATCATGAAGGGAATCGCATCGGAGGATGTTATGTACTTATAAACGGAATCATTAAAATTTTTAAAACAGGAATTGATGGCAAGGAACAAATTATCCGTTTTGCAAAACCTTTCGATCTAATTGGGTTTCGGTCAGTATTAAACGGGGAACTGGCTTGTACAACAGCGAAAACTTTGGAAGATAGTACGCTATGCTATATAACGCAAGAGTCCCTATTTTACTTAGTAAAAAACAATGGCAGCTTTTCATTAGAACTGCTTCAACTAGCCTGCAGAGAACTTGGAGAAGCCAATGCGTACATTACAGACATCGCACAGAAAACTGTTCGCGAAAGACTAGCAGAAATTATCGTACATCTTAAAAACGAATTTGGAGTTTCAAAGGACAACATTTTACAAATTTCATTGACGCGCGAAGAGTTGGCTAACATCGTAGGAACAGCCACCGAATCAGTCATCCGCTTACTGTCCGAATTTAAAAATGACAAACTTATTGAAATAGAAGGAAGAAAAATTAAACTTTTAAACTACAACGCATTAATTAAAGTAGCAAACTTTACCTGATCTCAGAATAAAGTCTGCTGGTTCCCCGGTATACTTAACCCTAAACTATGATAGGATAATTCGGTAACTTCCCGACCCCGTGGTGTGCGTTTTAAATACCCTTCTTTAATCAAAAAAGGTTCATACACCTCTTCAATGGTACCGGAATCCTCACCAATAGCAGTAGCTATAGTATTTAAACCAACCGGTCCCCCTTTAAATTTCTCAATAATCGTTCGAAGCAATTTATGGTCCATTTCATCCAACCCATTCCTGTCAATATTTAAAGCATTTAATGAATATTGAGCAATCTTCATATCGATGAACCCCTCTCCTACCACCTGGGCAAAATCCCTCACTCTACGTAACAAAGCATTACAAATGCGAGGCGTACCACGGCTCCGGGAGGCAATCTCATGGGCAGCGTTATCATCAATTCGTATATTAAGAATCGAAGCTGAACGTTTGACAATTTTTTCCAACACCTTTATATCATAATATTCAAGGTGACAATTAATACCGAAACGGGCTCTCAAAGGACTAGTCAGCAACCCGGATCTTGTAGTGGCACCAACCAGGGTAAACGGATTTAAATTTAATTGAATAGACCTTGCATTGGGTCCTTTATCCAGAACAATATCAATAACAAAATCCTCCATGGCCGAATACAAATACTCTTCTACCACAGGGCTTAACCGATGGATCTCATCAATAAACAAAACATCATTTTCTTCAAGATTCGTCAATATACCAGCCAGATCACCCGGTTTATCCAAAACCGGACCGGATGTGACTCTAAGATTAACTCCCAATTCATTCGCTATAATATTGGATAAGGTAGTTTTCCCTAACCCCGGAGGACCATGCAACAATACATGATCTAATGACTCTTTCCGCAACCTGGCAGCCTTAACAAAAACCCTAAGGTTTTCTACTATTTTGGATTGTCCTGAAAAATCGCTAAAGTCAGCCGGACGAACTTTCCTGTCAAATTCCTTGTCTCGCTCATTTACATTATTATCCCTAATCTCAAATTCCTCGCTCATTATACAATGTTGTATCTAATCTTTCTTCAGAAATTGAAGGCGTTTTGCAGGACCTTTTATTTTATCGATCCGAAAACCATTTATTTTTGTCTCAACATCATTCTGGTAGGTAATGGTCAAAAAAAGCTGACCAGCCTCATTAAACTTATACCAGTTCTTTTCTTTTATACCATTGACATATTCCTGCTCTTCTTCAATTTTACCATTATCGTAATAATATATATGTTTTCCATCCGGGTTTCCCTGTATATATTTACCTTCATACATTAAAGCTCCAGAGGAAAAATAGGTCTTCCAAACACCGTCTTTATAATCATTAAGATAATTCCCTTCCTCCCTTACATCACCATAAATCGTTTTCCAAAAACCATTCATTTCACCATCAATGTAAGTACCCCTGGTAACCGTATCGCCGTTTAAGGAAAACTCAAAAAAATCACCGTCTCTTTTACCTTTATTATAATTTTCAACACGTAACTTTTTGCCTTCAGGATAATACCATTCCCATTTACCTTCCAAAACACCACGATTAAAATGACCAACCTGTTCCTGTTTTCCATCTTTAAAGAAGAACTTCCATTCTCCTACCTGACGGTTATTCTCATATACACCTTCTGATTTAACATCTCCGGTTTCATAATAATATTGCCAAGGTCCTTCGCGACTACCATCATCTTTCACTATTCCCTTGCTTATAATCTGTCCCTGCTCATTATAAACAATCGCAATTTTAACATTGCCAATACTATCATATTCACGATGAATACCAACCGGAACATTATCATGATAATAACCTCTTTTTATAATTCGTTTATTTTGATCATATTCAACACGCTCTTCAATATTTAACGTATCCTGTGGTGTCAAATCAGCTAATTTCCCATTATGAAAAAGCTGTTTGGCAACCAAGCTTCCGCTTTGATTATATTCTTTCTGATAACCA
>DATBXH010000690.1:0-8437 GCA_036514375.1 Bacteroidales bacterium
TAATTTCCTTTACCCTGTCGAGCTTTACTTCTGTTGCTGCTTCGGTAACATCGTCTTTCTTGAACGTATACCATACTGTTTTTTGAAGAATATCTATTTTGAGAGGGAAAGCAATGCCTTTCTTTGTTTCAAGCTCAAGCAACTCCTTGGGGAAATCGGATTTTGCCTCAAGATAGGTAGCCAGTTCATACATCAGGCAGCATTTGAGTTTACCGCACTGTCCGGTATACTTTTCAATATTGCTGTTTAACTGCTGGGCAGGTATGGAGCTTGCCGATACAGTGGGAAAAGTAGTGCGCCACGAGGAGCAGCAAAGCTCTTTTCCGCAGGAGCCGATACCGCCAATTTTGCCCGCTTCCTGCCTTGCTCCTATTTGCCGCATCTCAATCTTAACATTCAGTTCTTTTACAAGCAATTTTACCAGCTCACGAAAGTCGACCCGGTTATCGGAGATAAAGAAGATTGTGGCTTTCTTATTATCGCCCTGATATTCCACTTCGCTGATTTTCATGTCGAGGTTAAGATTCTGTGCCATTTGCCTCGATTTCACCAAAGCCTCTTTCTCATGTTTTTTGCCGTCCATCCAGTTTTTTATATCGCTTTCCGTAGCCTTGCGGTAAATGTTACCCAGGGACTCGTAATCCGTATTCAGATTCTTACGTTTAAGTTGTTTTTCAGCAAGTAAACCTTTCAGCGAAACAATTCCCACATCGTACCCACCGTTTACCTGCACGGCAACGATGTCGTTGTAAGCAAGCTTTATATTGTTTATATTCCTGTAAAAACCCTTCCTGTTATTTTTAAATCTGACTTCGACAATATTTGAAATACCGGGTGAATCGGGCAAATCGCCAAGCCAATCGTACGACGAATTGCTGGCCACAAGGTTATTGATGGTGATTTCCTGATCGCCGGCCTGGATTTTATTAAATGTACAATTTGAACAACTCATAAATTAAAAAGTGAAATTATATTGATTGTAATTAAAAAGGTAGTTCCGTACCTCATGCGGATATCAAAACAATTCCTGCCTGTGAATGTTTGGAGGAAAACAAAATTAGATTGAAAGAGAAAAGATTGTAAAACATTTGGGGTTGAACCAAGAACAAACTCGATTGTTAAAGAATTTGAAAGACACCGGAGGCTTAAACGTACGCTAAACCAGGTGCCTGTGTAATACCGAATCGCATGAAAGAGATCGCCAAATTCCTTTTCTCATCCCGTTTAATGGCTGTTATCCTGATTATTTTTGCAGCATCCATAGCAACAGCCACGTTTATCGAAAATGATTTTGGCAGCCAAACAGCCAGAGCCGTTGTGTATAATTCGTGGTGGTTTAACCTGTTGTTATTTGCCGGCATTATCAACCTCGGAGGTACGATTATCCTCCGGAAAATGTACAGCAAAGGGAAACGCTCCCTGTTTCTGTTTCATCTTGCTTTTTTGCTTGTTCTTACCGGAGCAGCAATTACACACTTTTTTGGGTTCGAAGGATCGATGCACCTCCGGGCTGGCGAATTATCGAACCGGATGATCAGTGACGACATCTATCTTCGTGCTTCGGCAACGGCTGGCTCCGAAACGGCAACGATTGAAAAACAGATTTATTTCTCATCGTTATCAAACAATTATCATAAGCTGAAACTATCAGTTGCCGGCAAACGGGTAACCATTGAGTGTCTCGAAATTGTACCCAATGCGGAGGAGATGGTACAGGACGATCCTCACGGGGAACCCATCCTCGAACTGGTACTGGCAGGAAACAACGGAAGGCAAACGTTGGTACTGGCTTCAGGACAAACAAAATTAATAAGCGACTTACCCTTCAGCTTTAACGACACCAGCAACCGTACAGGAATCAGTATTATCTCCAACCGCGATAATCTTGCCGTTAAAACACCTTTTACAGCCCGGGTGATGAATATGGCAACGCAAACCAATGATACGGTTGGAGCCCATACATATCAGCCGTTTCGTTTACACGCGTTGTACAATTTCAGAGGAATACAGGTAGTTGCCAAAAGCTACAACCCACGGGGTAAGGTAAGTATTGCCACAGCCAAAGATGCCAAACCTGATCAGAACCCCGATGCCTTGTATCTAAAATTCAGCTCAGGAGAACAATCCAGATCGATGGTTTATTTTACCCGGCGCAATGCACTGAATCAGCCGGCAAATATTACGCTGAATGACATGTATATTACCGTATCGTATGGGGCAAAGATGGTAACCCTGCCCTTTTTACTCAGGCTAAACCAATTTATCATCGAACGCTATCCGGGGTCGAAGAGTCCGTCGTGGTTCGAGAGCCGGATATTGCTAAAGGACAGCAGCAGAAACATCGCAGAGGAACGCCGCGTTTTCATGAATAACATTCTAAAGCACAGGGGATACCGATTCTTCCAGTCGTCGTACGACACGGACGAACAAGGGACCATTCTTTCCGTTAACCACGATTACTGGGGTACCCTCCTCACCTATCTCGGATACGTATTGCTTGCACTGGGCATGATCTTCAGCCTGGCAAACCCCAACAGCAGGTTTCGGAAACTGTCGCTTGAGCTTGCGCAATTGAGAGGGGGGCGTGGGAAGGATGGGTAAGTTAATGCAAGCTGACTAAGAAAATCATTTAAGATTTAAATACTTTAGGACGTGACTGGGACTCAAGCAGAAGACATAACTTTTTTTGTAAAAGAGCGGTTGATTTTATACTTTTAAGCTGAACAAAGAAAGAAGTTCGGAAGAAACCAATAGTCTGGTTAGCAGGAATAGAAAAGAAAACGACACTCAATTACTTGAATGCCGCTTTACATGTTTTATTCGCCATAAGTATTATTTAATAAGGTGCTCATGAAACATTTAAGCAAAAAAATACCCCCGTATTGTAAGACGAGGGCAGCTTAAATGTTTTCACAACGGAATAATCCTTATTGTGATTTCATAAAAGTTATATGCATAAAATAGCGATGTTATGATAAAAATAGCGACTACGGGAGTACGCAGTCGCTCAGTGAAAGAAATCCTGCGGCTCAAAGGCCTTGTTGTGATTTGTCTTTCAGCGTAAAGATATAAAAAAGATTAAATGTAAAATTAAGTATATGAAAAAACTTGGTTTGGATTTGGGCAGTTCTTCACTAGGCTGGACATTAAGAGAAGATAATAAAATAGAAAAAAAAGGTGTTATTACTTTTCAATCAGGGATGATGAAAGGTCAGAGCGGAGGATATTCTTCACCTACAAAAGACCGAAGAGAAGCCCGTTCCAAAAGAAGGCTAATACAGGCAAGAAAATATAGAAAATGGGAATTGCTAAGAATCCTATTGAATGAATTTATGCCGTTAGACAAAACTGAACTTGAAAGTTGGAGCAAATACAAAAAAGGTCAGATTCAAAAATTTCCTGAGAATCCCAACTTTCTTAAATGGCTCAAATGTGACTTCAGCTATATAGGAGTTAAGACAAAATATGACAATCCGTATGAATTAAGGGTAAAAGCTATTAGCAATAAGCCTGAGGATAAATTGCACAAACATGAGTTTGGTAGGGCATTATATCATTTGGTCCAACGCAGAGGTTACAAAGATGTTGGAGAAACGGACGCTGAAACGGAAAAACAAAAACAACGAAGAGGGGAAAGCGGTTTTCAGAAAGCCTTAGATGAAAACAGGACAATTGCAGAGGCATTATCAAATGAATTTTTAAATAAGGGTAAACGGGCAAGGAACCAATACCCTTACAGGGAAGAATATGAAAAAGAGTTTATCCTAATTTGCCAAACACAGGGCTACGATACTACCAAAAATGAAAAAGAAGAATATAAAAATGAATTTGTCCAAAAATTGTGGAAGGCAATTATTTGGCAAAGACCGTTAAAAAGTCAAAAAGGCAACATTGGTAGATGTACTTTGGAACCGACAAAACCAAGATGTCCTGTTTCTCATCCAGTTTTTGAAATTTTCAGGGCCTGGAGTTTTATCAATACAATTAAATATTATGATAATGAGGGTGAGAAAAAGGATTTAGAAGCGAAAGAAAGAAACTTGCTTTTTGAATTCTTTCTGAAAAAAGATAAGAATTTCAAATTTGAGGAAATCAAAACATTTCTAAACAAGCAGTTTGGTTCTAACAAAAATTATAATTATCCAATTAACAACGATGGCAAATATGATACTTCTGTTTCGGGAATGCCTGTTTGTAGTGGATTTATAAAATTAATTGGAGAAGAAGCTCTAAAAGCTATTATTAATATTGATACATATAATCTATCTAATAAAGATATTGTAAATGAAAAAATCAAAAATGCTATCGAAAAATATTCGCGAAAAAAAACTTTAGAAAAAGTTACTGAAAATAATATAAAAATAGCTATTGAAAATGATGGTATAGATAATGCCCCAAAAATTATCAATGCGTATTCTCTTTATGATCTTTGGCATATTTTATTTTCGTTTGATGAGAAGACATCTAAAGACAAAAAATTCTTAGAAAAATTTGCGGTTGAAAAACTCAATGTTCCAAATGAAATAAGCAAAAAAGGAGAAGAATTTAATCCTTTTTCAAGGCTCAAAAATAATATTTTAACAGGCTATTCAGATCTTAGCTTAAAAGCTATGTGCAGAATCATTCCGTTTCTGAAAGAAGGTTATTTATATAATGAAGCGGTTGTATTGGCAAAAATACCTGAGTTATTAGGAGAAAAATGGGAACAGGAAAAAGCGAAAATAAAAAATATTGTTAAAAAGGCTCATGAAACTTATCATGAACAAAAAGACATATTAGCCATTACAAACAATCTAATAGACCAGTATAAAGGACTAGAGGAAAAATTTGCCTATAAAAATTTTACATACCAATTAGACAAAAGTGATTTAAACGATATTGAAAAAGCATGTCAGGGACATTTTGGAGAAAAGTCATGGGACAAAAAAGACGAGAATGACAAGAATCAAATTCTAACTTCTGTAAAAGAACATTACCAGGTATTTTTTCACGATTCAAAACGTGCTTACAGAGAAGTTCCATTATTAACAACCATTTTTAAAGAAAAACTAAAAGAAAATAAGATTGAAATAAGTGATAATCTCTATCATCATTCCAATAGAGAAAACAAATATGGCGAGCCCATTATCGATAAAAAAACGAGTATAGAAATTCTTCCCGAGGCAAAAATTGACAGCATTAAAAATCCGATGTTCAATAAATCAATGAGCATTTTAAGGAAATTAATAAATACTCTGATAAAAGAAACTATTGTTGATAAAGAAACGGAAGTGGTTGTGGAAGTTGCCAGTGAATTGAACGACAATAACAAAAGAGCTGCCATTGAACGTTATCAAAATGAAAGAAAAAATAACCGCGAAAAATATCGTGCCTTTTTAGAAGAATTTAAGGAAAAAGAAAAAAAGAACTTAAATGTAGAGGAGAGTATTCCGACCTTTGAATTATGGACAGAACAAACTTTTGAGAAAGCAAAAGATGAAAAAGGGAAAGAAGTTACAAACAAAAAGAATATTGATATATTAAAAGAGAAAGAGGCATTGACACGCTATGAACTTTGGCTTCAGCAAAAAGGGCAATGCATGTATACCGGAAAAATGATTTCCATTACGCAACTTTTTTCAAACGAAATAGATATTGCCCATACAATTCCAAGAAGCTTACTACCTGACAACACTATGGCAAATATGACGGTTGCCTATGCCCGATACAATCGAGATATTCAAAAAACAAAAACTCCTTTTTATTGCGAGAATTATTATGAAGATAAAGAAGGGATTGGCACAGCTATTTTGCCGCGTTTAGATAACTGGGTACAGTTAAGAGATAATTATAAAAAGTTATACGAAGAAAGGATAAAGCCTTATGGTGCTGAAGATGAAACAAAAAAGAACAAGAGGATACAGGAGAAACATTACTATAAAATGCACTACGATTACTGGTATGACAAACTAGAGCGTTTTACGGCAGAAGAAGTAAAAGATAGTTGGGCAAGGCGACAATTGGTAGATACGCAAATGGTAAGCAAATACGCCAGGGAGTTTTTAAAAACTTATTTCAATAAAGTATCAGTTCAAAAAGGAAGCGTAACAGCTAATTTCAGAAAAATATACGGGTTTCAGGAAGAAGATGAGATTAAAAGCAGAAACAGGCATACACATCACGCTATTGATGCAGCCGTTTTAACACTTATTCCTGTAAACAGTAGCCACAGAGACAAGATCCTAAAGGAATACTATGAAGCAATTGAGAATTCTCAGGAAATAAAAAACAGAAAGCCGTTTGATGGATTTAACTCACAGGCACTCATACGTGATATTGAGGATAGCACATTAATAGTGAATTACGAGGATGATAAAATATTGAAACAGTCTTACAGAAACGTTAGAAAAAGAGGAAAACTTCAATATTTAAAGGATACAAAAGGAAATTTTGTTTTGAATAAAGACGGGGAAAAAATTCTTTTGAAATCAAAAGGCGATACCGTGAGAAGCATTTTGTATGCTCAAACGTATTTGGGTAAAATAAAAGATGTTGAAAGATATGATGATGAGCAACCGAAAAGAGAAGGTAACGATTGGAAATACAAAACTGGAAAAGACGAATTTGCCTTTGTTAAAAGAGAGAATATTGACAAAGTAAAAGCATCAGATAAATTAATTGAAGCTATAGTTGACCCTTTTATTAAAAAGTTAATCAGAGAACAAAAAGACAAACCGGAGATTAGAGACTATCAAAATAAAACTATACGACACGTTCGTATAAAAACAAGTGTGGGAAAAGAGGTAAAAGAAAGAGTTAATTATCGTTCCAGGCATGAGTACAAAAACAAGTTTTATTCCGAATCAGGTTCAGTGCCTTATGCCATTTTACTTCAAAAAACTGATAACAGGAACGTAGAGCGAGACATGATACCTGTTGCCTCTTTTGAATTAGCCAAGGCACATAAAAAACATGGCAGTTTTGTTATAGATGAGTATTTGAAAAAATATGATGAAGAGAATGGGTCAGAATATTCAAAAAATTATCCCGATAAAAAATTGCTGAAGGTTGGGCAAAAAGTGATTGTGCTAAAAGATGATGAGGAATTCGAGAAAAGAAATGATATTGATTTTCAAATAAAGCGTCTTTACATCATTACACAGTTTTCAGATAGCATATGGCTAAAATATCATTTAGAAGCGCAGTCGAAAGACGATATTAAAGACAGTATTAGCAATTTGAAGGATACATTATTACGAAAATATGAGATTCCATTAGATATCCCTGAAATAACTGAAGACAAAAATATTCTGGATAATAAAAAAAGAAAAGAAGATTATGAAGACAGAAAATATAGATTTGATAAAATAAATAGCAGCTTTCGCTTTAAAACATTGTGCGAAAAAATTGGTATTGAAAAAGTGAAAGAAATTAAAAAAGAGTTAGATAAATTTAAAGTAATACCAGGCACAATTGAAGTTGAAGGTCAAACCTCTTTGTTAAAAATGTCAAGTAAATATTGGAACTTTCTGTATGAGGGAGAGGACTTTGAAGTTTCTATGCTTGGTCAAATAAAATGGTTGATATAAAGAGTACTATAAGGCACGCATTGCAACCTTTACCCACATGACTCATAAAACTTTTCCCTTAAGTGATAGCCCATAAACCCCTGTCAACAGTGAGCTCCAGCAAGGAGGTTAAAAATTGATAAACAAAATGTTGGAATTTTGTTTCATTATTTTTACATTTACTTCGTAAAACCCTATAATCAATTGAATAATTTAAATCTATAAACATACATTAACACATAATCCAGTTACTGTTCAACAATCATCATAATTATGCTTTCATTAATTTGTTTAATAAAATAATCAATTAAGTATGGCTAATTCTGAAAGTGGGCATATAGTAAATGCCAACAATATTATTGAAACTGTCAATGCAGTTGGCCGGCACAAGGCCGAATACAACCCAAGCAATCCGGCGATAAAGCTGGAAGTTCTTCTGCCACTTGGAAAGGCAGTGAAGGATGCTGTTGATAAGGTTACGCAAACGAAGATAGCGTATACCAAAGCAACAGCGAACAGGAAGAATTCTTACGACCAGATGGCAACACTGGCGAAACAGGCTATCCACATTTTATGCAGCAGCGAAGCAACACCCGATGAAATAAAGCAGGGTAAAAAGTTGCTTGCCGTATTTAACAGTGTGCGGGTGAAAGAACTCCCCGACGAAGAGGAACTAAAAGCCAAGGCCGCAGCTAACGGCGAAGAGGCAAAGATCCCGAAGAGTGTATCCGTGTCGCGCCAGGGATTTATAAATAAGCTGGCACACTTCAGGGATATCGTTGCTTTCTTAAAAACCGTAACGGCGTATAAGCCTAACGAAACCGACCTTACTGTTGAAGCTCTTGAAACTTTTGCAACCTCGACGGATACCCTGAACAGCGAAAAGAGCA
>DATBXH010000691.1:0-2256 GCA_036514375.1 Bacteroidales bacterium
ATCATCCACCGGTAGCGCTGAAACTGCCCCCGATCCGAATCGGTCTGGGATTGATACACATGACCGGAATTTTAGCCTCATTGGCAATAATATATTGCTCGGATGCCCCGAGTATATAATCGGCATAGTTGATGGACGGGGTTGTCATTACCAATATAAGATCGGCATCGGTTTTACGCGCAAACTCTACAGTTTGATGGGCAAAGTTCTTCTTAGGTTCGGCAACAAAAACTTCATAGTCGATGTCGTGGCTCCGGAAATAGCGTTCGGTAAACCTGAAGTTTATCAGCAGATTCCGGATGAAACTTTTGTCTTTAACCTTCGACTTAAGCACGAGAATTTTGGAATTAAATAATCCGGCCATAAAACATGCCCATCCGATTTTTTCCTTGTTTTCTCTCTTAAAATCGAGTGGGAAAACCATGCGTTGAATCTTTTCCCGTTTAGGAGGTTCCTGAACCACAATAACCGGGGCTTTCGATTTCACGGCTACCTTAAGTGCCCAGCTTCCCGTAATTTTTTGAAGGCCCTGCATACCGTGTGTCCCCATCACGACCAGGACAGCATTCTGCTCGTAGGATACTTCTCCTATAGTTGAAAAGATGGTGCCTTCACGGACAACAGTGTTAACCTTTATTCCAAATTTATCCGTGATCTGTTTAGCTTCGGCACTAATCCTTGCTTCTGCTTCCTTAAGCTCGCTTTCCCTTTTTATAATATGGAGTAACGTAACCTCCTTATTTAAGATCCTCGAATACTTTACAGCGTGCTCCGCCGCATAACCGGCAACGGGGGTAAAATCAGTAGGTACCAGAATGATTTGTTTCTGTGAATCCATATGTGTTCAGTTTAGGTCTTAATATTTAAGTATTTCTTTTATAGGTTTTATCAGGAAGAATCGCATATATTTTACAGAAAAAACTATCTTTGAAAGAATACAGAACAAAACATGGTTAACACCGCTAAATATAAGAATAATACCAATATTCTGCCGAAATATTTTGCTTTATTTTTAGCTATTGGGTGCTGTTTATACGCAAGTAGCAGTTCAAACGTTACTCTCAGAGAAGAGAACATTACTTCACAGCCAGCCAGTTATGCAACTGAAAATTATTCCGGACACCATGCTAAAACTTTATTTATTACCACCGAGTCCGGCATCCTGGTCTTCGACGGCAGGGCATGGAAGCTCGTGCCTGTTTCAGGAAGGTACATTGTAAATATGGATCATATAAACAATTTGCTGATAGGTAGCGAATCGTTTATAGGAAGGTTAAAATTACCGGTTAGCAACGATAATCCCACCATCGATACTATTGTTCTGAGTAAACATTTCAGCAACTGGGAAATGCCGGAAAAGATATTTACCCTGAACGGGAAGTCGTACTTGGTTACACAAAACTTTTTATACCGAATTGATAGTCGGCGACTCGTTCTTTTAGACTCCTCACAAAATGGCGTGCTCGTCTTTCCGGGCAAATCCGAAATCATTGTAAAAAAAGGCAATTACGTTATTAAGCTAGGTGAAAACACAAGAGACACGTTATCGGAATGTCCTTACCTCCCGGAACATGACCTGTCAATTAAGTTTTATGAAGTCGCAGGGGAAGATCTTGCTAAAAAGCCGTTTTATTTTCGCTGGTGGGCATGGACGTTGTACGGTGCAATTATCATTACGCTTGTGTTCCTTTATTGGTTAAGACGGAGACACGATTTTGAAAGAGAAAAAGCAAAACTCGAACAAATTATTAAAGAACGTACCGCTGAATTAATGCGCGAAAAGGAAAAGACAGACGAATTACTGGCTAACCTGCTACCAAAAGATACCGCCGATGAATTAAAAAATACAGGTAAAGCTACATCGCAGAAATTCGAAATGGTAACCGTTCTCTTCTCCGATATCCAGGGATTTACAAAAATTGCCGAACAAATGAACCCCGAAAAGTTGATCGACGAACTTGACAACTTTTTCTTTCATTTCGATTCGGTGGTGGAGAAATACAATATCGAGAAAATTAAAACCATTGGCGATGCTTACATGTGCGCCGGTGGCATTCCTTATAAAAACCGTACCAATCCGGTTGAAGTTGTTCTGGCCGCTGTTGAAATACAGGAATATATGCGCCAGTTAAAACTAAAAAACAACCATATCTGGGATCTGCGGATTGGTATTCACACCGGCGCAGTCATTGCCGGCGTGGTTGGACACAAACGTATGTCATACGATATTTGGGGCGACACAGTAAATACAGCAAG
>DATBXH010000692.1:0-8070 GCA_036514375.1 Bacteroidales bacterium
ATCAAAGGAAGTTTGAGCACTGCATGCGTCGCACTTGACCGTGATAACATCATGTTTTTCGGCTTCCTCGTTGTAATTGTTTATGAATTTTTCAAAATCAAGTTCTTCAATGACTTCCCGGGAAGCAGCAATTTGATTTTCGGTGCCGCAATGTTCACATTTCAAGGCATTCGTACCTGGCGCATATTTTAATTTTGCACCACAACCTTTACACACAATTTCCTTTTGAGTGGTATCGTTCACTATTTCGGGAGTTTCCATCATAATACTGTTAAGAGATGATTTGATTCTCTGATGATTATTTAATTTGATGCCTTAAGAGTTACATTAACCTGAGATTATTGCGGAATGGGCGGAGGAACAGCGCCAAACAGCGCAGATAAATCCGGCTGATTACCGGCAGGGGCCCAGGAGGCCATGCCTTCCTTCCACACCAGCGTATCGCGATTGATCTGATTTTGAGAACTCATTTGTTTCAGGGTGTTTATATCGAAAGGTCCGGTTTGCTGGCCGTTAATGGCAACAAAATATTTTACCGCACCTGGAATGGGAGGAGGCACCTGAGTTCCGCCCTGCATTGATTGCCCCATGGTGTTCATCATCATGTTTGCCATACCAAAACCCATGCCCATACCCATACCTGCTCCTGCACCGCCACCTGCAGGATTTTCAGCAGCAGCTTCAAGCGACTGCGCTGCCTGAAATTGTGTATATTTATTCAAATCGCCAATAATCCCCATACTGGAACGGCTATCCAGGGCTTTCTCCACTTCTTCGGGAAGTGCAATGCTCGACACGAGGAATTTGGTAAGATCGATCCCATATTCAAGAAACTCAGGTTTAAGCTTGTCCTGGCAAAATTTTGAAATCTCATTGTAGCTGGATGCCATATCGAGAACAGGAATTTTACTTTCACCAATGGCATCGGTAAAACGGGTAACCACAATATCACGAAGCTGGTCGGTGATGCCATCGGTTGTAAAATTACCATCAGTACCAACAATTTCTTTGATAAACTTTTCCGGATCGGCCACCTTCATGGCATAATTACCGAAAGCCCTGATACGAATAGGACCAAACTCAGGATCACGAAGCATGATCGGGTTGGGACTTCCCCACTTTAAATCGGTAAAGTTCTTGGTATTTACAAAATATACTTCAGCCTTGAACGGACTGTTAAAACCATATTTCCATCCTTTTAAGGTGGTGAGGATAGGCATGTTCTCGGTTGTAAGCGTATACATGCCGGGTTTATAAACATCGGCAAGTTGACCCTCGTTGATGAATACAGCCAGCTGGGTCTCGCGAACTGTAAGCTTTGCCCCGTATTTAATTTCATTCTGGTACCTTGGAAAACGATAGACCATCGTATCGTTCGTAGGATCGAGCCATTCGATGATATCAATAAACTCGCCTTTTATCTTATCAAATAATCCCATAATACTTAAAATTTGCTTTTTAGAATCATTTTATCAACCAACATCGATTGCTTAAAAAAGTTCTGCCTTTTGGGGTATAACCTTTTCTCAATAACAGCATTACCAGTCTCGAGAGTCAGTAACAGCTATAAAAACAGGCTTTCCGGAGCAAACGACTTTGGGTTAAATGTATAAAAAAATCAGTATTTCTTAAAATTTGGTTCATCTCTTTCCAGGGCAAACGCATTTAAAATTTCCTTCCAGGCTTTAGCCCAGCCTGGAAGTCTGGTTGTTCTTCATTTCCGTTGGCTTAAGCCAAATTAGATTTTTAAATGCGTTTGCCCTCGTTGACGTTCATATCAATCCGTCCGCAAATCAATAAATTGTTTAACTTTGGGGTTTACTTAAAATTTAAACAAAAAGATATGCAAACCATTGATAAGTATAATTTTAAAGGGAAAAAGGCAATCATTCGTGTTGATTTTAATGTGCCTCTGAACAAACAAACTTTCGAAGTGACTGACGATACCCGTATCCGTGGAGCGTTACCCACTATCAACAAGATTTTAAAGGATGGTGGTTCCGTCATCCTTATGTCGCACCTGGGCCGTCCGGACGGAAAAGTTCAGGACAAATTTTCGTTAAAGCATATTATTTCAGCTGTTGAAAAGAACCTTGGTAAAAAATTAATCTTTGCCGGCGACTGTGCCGGTGATGAAGCTAAGAAAATTACTGCAGCCATGAAACCTGGCGACATAGTATTACTCGAAAACCTTCGTTTTTACGAAGAAGAAGAAGGTAAACCTTATCACCTCGGCGAAGATGCTACCGACGAACAAAAGAAAGCCGGTAAAGCCAAAGTAAAAGAAAGCCAGAAAGAATTTGTAAAGAAACTGGCAAGCTATGCCGATTGCTATGTGAATGATGCGTTTGGTACAGCTCACCGTGCCCATGCTTCCACTGCTTTAATTGCTTCGTACTTCCCGAACGACAGTATGTTTGGTTTCCTCATCGAAGCCGAATTAAAGGCCATGGACAAAGTGCTTCAGGCTGCCGAAAAACCATTTACTGCTATCATGGGCGGAGCTAAAGTATCCGACAAAATCCTCATCATTGAGAATCTTCTGGACCGCGTTGATAACCTCATTATTGGTGGTGGTATGACCTATACCTTCATCAAGGCACAGGGCGGAAACATTGGCAAATCGCTATGCGAAGCGGACAAGCTGGATCTTGCTTTGGATATCCTCAAGAAAGCCAAAGAAAAAGGTGTAAAAGTTTATATTCCTGTGGACGCTATTAATGCCGATGCTTTTGATGCCAACGCCAATACCAATGTTTCAAAAACCAATGAAACTCCGGAAGGATGGATGGGCCTTGACATTGCCGATGAAACCATCAAACAATTCAGCAGTGTGATCGAAAACTCCAAAACTATTCTTTGGAATGGCCCCATGGGTGTGTTCGAAATGGAAAAATTTGCCAAAGGAACTTCATCAATTGCTCAGGCTATAGCCAAAGCAACTGCCAAAGGCGCTTTCAGTCTTATCGGCGGTGGCGATTCCGTAGCTGCCATCAATAAAAATAAGCTGGCCGATAAAGTTAGCTATGTTTCCACCGGTGGCGGTGCCATGCTCGAGTATATGGAAGGAAAAGAATTACCTGGAATTAAGGCAATCAGAGGATAATTGCTTAAGTCATCATAATAAAAAAGTCCCGGAAAACTCCGGGACTTTTTTATTATATCATCATCAAATTCCTGACTATAGTTGAACCACCTGCTTATTGCCATCATAGGTAATGGTTTTGTCAGGTTTCGTTGATATTCCAATATCATTACCGTTACCTTTTTTTACTACTACGATATTGAATGTTCTTTTTGCCAGCATTCCCGGAAACGATCCTGACCGTTGATCGATTGTCAACTGACGGGTTTTATCATCCCATTTGAAAGGAATGGTAGCAAACACACCCTTTTCGTAGTTATAATTGTCATTCTCGTCTTCGTACAGTACAAAATTCCCGTCAGCACCCGGATAAATACGAATTTCCAAAGGATCGCACTTCTCAGCCGCATATTGAATAAACGGACCCATGGGAATGATGGAACCTGCTCTCACAAGCAAGGGTACTTTCTCAATCGGAGCATCGGCAGTAATGGTTTCACCGCCCTGCATGTTTTCGCCCGTCCAGAAATCAAACCACTGTGTATTGGCAGGCAGATATACCCGGCGGGTTTGCGGTTTCTTTTCCACCACCTTTTCCCTGGCAAACATCGAAGGAGTTTTCCAATATAGCTGTACCCGGAATGCCCCGGTGGAAGAGTTTGTCTTCTCCACCTCCAGGTCATATTCTTTTCCGGCTGTAAGTTCCACGAAATCGGTGTAAGCCTCGGTACTGGTGTATACAAAAGGTAATTTCTTTCCATCCAAAAAGATCTTACTTGGCCCGAAGCACTTAATATGAAGTTGGTGCTTACCGGTTTCCGAAGGAACCAGTTTTCCTTCCCACCGAATGGAAAGCGTTGAATCAGTCACGTAATCAGGACGTCCGGTATACCAGAAAACATTAATGGACGAATCAACTTTTTCGAGTGACACCTTTTTAAACTGATCATCCTTGTAATAGGTAGCATTTAAACCGGGCTTCCCATCTTTTGCCCTGAAATGATCTATCGTAATAGGCACACTCTTTTCAGGCGGACGATGGAGCATATATTCCGTGATCGGACAAACCATCATGGCAGGACCAAACATAAACTGATCGTCAATACCATACGTCTTCTTATCCTGAGCAAAATCCATCGGAAGACCACGCATGATGGTATATCCGTCACTAGTAACTTTGTGTGCCAAGGAATAAATGTAAGGCATCAGCCGATAACGCAGGTTATCGAATTTTTCGAGTACTGGTACAAATTCTCCGAACTGCCAAACCTCCCGTGGTGTTTCGGAACCATGTGAACGAAAAATTGGGCAGAATGTACCAAACTGGAACATACGTGTGTACAACTCCTGATAAGCAGGATCCTTTCCTCCATAAGAGAAAACACCACCATACGCACCGATCACGAATGCACCTATGTCAAATGTCCAGTAGGGAATACCGGACATACAATGGTTAATTCCGGCAGGAATTTGTTTTCTGTAAATTCCCCAGTCAGCACCAATATCTCCTGACCAGGTAGTTGCAGCAGCACGCTGTTGTCCGGCAAAAGTGGAACGGGTGAGGATACAAACACGTTTCCGATCAGTCACTTTCCGCTGATTCTTATAAACACCCTCGGTAGCCATCAGTGAGTAAGGATTGAGATATTTTGCAAATGAACCCAGATGGTTGTTTTCCACCTTCTTCATTTCATATTCTTCCGATTCTTTGGTCAATGCATTGATAATGTCAGGTTCTGTAGAATCCATCCACCACCCGTCCATTCCTTTAGAGAAAAGACCTTCGTTGGTATATTTCCAGAATAAATCAACTGCTGCAGGATTGTAAGCATCAAAATATTTAAAGCCTGCCCATCCTACTGGTGAATAAAGATATCCTTTCTGCTGCATTTCCTTGTAAACAGGAGTATTAGGACCAAACGAACACCAGATGGAAATCATGATATGGACATTCTGCTTATGAATAATGTCAATCATTTCCTTTGGATTTGGATACTTTTTCTCATCAAAGAAAAGCTGTCCCCAGTTTTTCTGTCCGTCCCAATAATCCCAGTCCTGAATAATAAGATCGAGGGGAATTTTATGCTTGCGGTATTCACTTACAACACTCAGTAATTCATCCCGGTTTTCATAATGTTCCTTGCTTTGCCAATAACCATAAGCCCATTTACCATACATCGGAGCCTGACCGGTTAAATTGCGATACCCTGCAATAACGTTGTCCATGTTATTGCCATACATAAAATAATAATCGATATTATTAGCCACGTCGGACCATAAGGAAGTTCCGGAAGCGTTATCCTCAAAAACGGTTTTGGAATAATTGTCCCAATAAATGCCGTAATTATTGGTTGAGATAAGGAATGGAGTTACAGCATCCGTGTTTGTCTGCACAAGTTTAACCGTACGTCCCCGGTAATTCATATATCCGTATTGATGCTGTCCTAGCCCATAAATTCCTTCATCAGCAGTAAGCTTAAACTGTTGCTTTATACTAAAGGCTTTCTCATTTTTTAAGTCAACCGGAGTAAATTCGGGTCTACCATCCTCCTTTAAAATTACTTTCTTATCTTTTGATACGTATTCGACATGCCCGTCCTTCTTTGTGATCAATAACTCCAAATTATCCGAGCCAAGGATAATTTCCTGTTCTGTCTCGTTTATAGTAATTTTTAAATCCGGTAATGCCTTTGGCAAAACTACAAGGCTCAAACTATCCGGTTTTGTACCCTCCAACCATTTTGTAATGTGCACGGTAGTATTGGTATAGAACTGTGCTTTTACATTTAATTTACCTGTTTTCAGTTGAATACCATTCTGAACCCTGGTTATCTTTGCTTTCTCCAAAGAACATTGATAACTCACCAATACAAAAAGCACACAACAAACTGACAGGATAAATTTGTTTTTCATAAATATCAGTTTTAAGTTAAGTTGGTAATCATTGATTTATTTTGCAAGCGTAAATTTTTTCTTAAGCCTTATATCATTGGATGATGCTCCGACCAGCACCTCAAATTTACCGGCCTCGTCCTTCCAGGATTTCGAATTCACATCATAATACTGCAATGCCCTTTTATTTAAAGTAATGGACACCATTTTTGATTCCCCTGGCTTCAGGCTGACTTTGGAAAAACCTTTCAATTCCTTATAAGGTCGTTCAACAGAACATTTTTGTTCATGCAGGTAAAGCTGTGCAGTCTCTTTACCCTCACGTTTACCGTTATTAGTGACGGTAAAGGAAACTGTAAATAAAGAATCCTTATCGTTCCAAGTTTCCGGCATTTGTAAAGCAGAATATTCAAATTGCGTATAAGAAAGTCCGTATCCAAAGTGAAACATGGGTTCAACATGCTTGGTATCGAAATACCGGTAGCCAACCATCAATCCCTCGTTATAATGCTCAGTACCGTTGCTGCCCGTGTATTCGCCCAACTTTATGGCAGGGGAATCCTCCAGCTTTTTAGGCCAGGAGTCAGTTAGTTTTCCGGAAGGATTCACATCACCGAAAATGGCACGGGCGAGTGCATTTCCTCCTTCCATGCCAATAAAGCTGGTTTGGATCAAAGCAGGAACTTTATTGTACCAATCGCCCAGCTCTACCGGACCTCCTGTCATCAAAGTTACTACGATATTTGGGTTAACCTGGCAAATAGCATTGAGCAAACTATCCTGCTTGTAAGGCAATTTCATGGACACCTTATCTGACCCTTCGGTATCTCCACCCCTTTCGTGATTCAAACCACCAATGTACAGCACTAAGTCAGCGTCTTTGGCAAGCGCAACAGCCTTACTAAATAAATTTGCGTCGAACACATCCTGATTGCCTTTGGCTATGTTATAACCCGAAGCATAATCAATTTTAACTTTATCACCCAGGTAATTCTTCAAACCTTGAAGTGGTGTGATTTCATATTTGGCTTTAACCGTAGTGCTACCGCCCCCCAGAGAAAATTTATAATCTGCATTTCCGCCAATGACAGCTATAGATTTAATTTTACCCGCATCGAGTGGTAATTTCTGCTCCTTATTTTTCAGTAAAACAATGGCCTCTTCAGCTATTTTAAGGGCAGTCGCACTATGCTCCGGAGTGGCAAGCTCCTTTTCCACATCCGAATCGTTGTATTTTGGTTTATTTAATAAATCCAGCTTAATCATGACATACAGAATATGCCTGACTTTCTCATTAATTGCTTCCTCCGAAACTTCTCCTTTTTTAACAGCCTCAAGCATGGGATTAGCCATGTAGTATTGATCAAACGGAGGTTTTGTTCCCATTTCCACATCAAGACTGCTTTTGGCCGTCAACTGAGTATTATGAACAGCATTCCAGTCCGAAACAACGATCCCCTTGAAACTCCAATCTTTCCTTAGAATATCGTTGAGAAGATAGGTATTTTCGCAGCACCAAAATCCTCTGATCTTATTATAGGCACCCATCACGGATAACACTCCGCCTTCCTTCACAGCAGCTTCGAAAGCAGGAAGATAGATTTCGCGCAAAACACGTTCGTCGATTTCCACATTAATGCTGTTACGCTGAAATTCTTGGTTGTTTAAAGCAAAATGTTTTACACAGGAGGCCACACCTTTCGATTGAACACCTTTGATATACTGTACAGCCATACGTGAGGCAAGGAAAGGGTCTTCACTCATATATTCCCAATTCCTTCCATTTAAGGGAACACGGTGTATATTGACACCCGGAGCGAGACTTACATTTTTGCCCCGAGCCTTACATTCACTTCCAAGCACAACGCCATATTCCCTGGCCAGATCAACGTTCCAGGTTGAAGCAAGTGCTGATAACGCAGGCAGATAACTTGATGAATCGTTTTTCCAGCCTGCAGGTTGCCAGTTATCTTTGCTAACCTCAGCACGCACCCCATGTGGCCCGTCTGAATAAGTTAAATCGGGTATTCCTAAACGTGGTACTCCGCCACTCGAAAACATAGTATTCCCATGTATCATGGTAATTTTTTCTT
>DATBXH010000693.1:0-3241 GCA_036514375.1 Bacteroidales bacterium
TTTTGCGACGGGAAGAAATCCCAAACAGGAAATGATTTTTTTATTGTCTTTTCAATATAAGAACTCCAATGGTCTAGGGTATTATATTTTAAAAGGTCAGTCCATATATTGTTTATTTTAAACTTTTCAATTATTGATTCGGCTAAAAAGCAAATGGAAAATTCATAAGGGTTATGTTTATAGGCAAAGTTTTTTTGCGCTCTAATACGTCTTAATAATTCTTGAATTAGATTTTCATCGCCCGTTGCCAGATACTCATCTAAAAGATTGCAGTAGGAATTTTGTTCATCTAGCTTTCGCTTAAAAAAGCACAAAACAAATTGGTCAATTTCTCTTTCATAATTTGCTACATCATAAAGATTTGCTAAAATGTATGCAGATGCTGCATAATCTGATAGGTAATAAAGTCCTGCGGCAAAGAGAATATTATTTGGTTGATTTACTCCAACAAACTTGTCTCTTTTATTTCTTAATGAAAATATTTCTAATCCTTTGGCAACTGAAAGAATATCATCTTTTTTCTCTTCTAAATTTTCTAAGATGTCATACATTTCACCAAATAGAGAAATATAAAAATCATCAGGCCTATTTAGAAAAGGATATTTGGCAATAGAATCTTCAGGTAAATTAAAATCCATAAAGGTTTGCCACGATTCTGATTGTGCTATCCAAAGCGATAATGTTTTACTAATCATAATTTGGGGATTTTAGTAAATACATTTTCATAAGCTTTTTGCAAATCCTTTATTGAGATAACAATAACTTCAAATGATGCACCGCTAATTGCAGGTACTGTAACAACCTTTTTTACTTCATCATCAAAAAATGCTTTGTCAACAAATGCAACAGCCTTAATCTGTTTAGAGTATTCCCCAACTGTTTCAGACTTGATAAACCTTTCAATAGAATCTACCAACTCTTTAAGTTTTGCTTTTGGTGCACCTGCTTTTAAAGATTCGTCTTTATATTTTTTTCTCAGCCAGCTTAATGAGTTAGCAATTCGTGATACAGAGTCCTTTTCAGCCCCCTCTATAGCATTTTTAATAGGATGGTAGCTACTGTTCGCCGTAGCTTTCATTTTGCTTTCAACTGAAATTAATAAATCATCTTTAGAAGGTTTTCCAACTTTTTTAATTGAGAATAAAATAACATCAGTGTATGGTGCTGCAACATTTTTATCCTGCTTCCATCTCCATTTTTTTGGTCCATCAACATTTCGTTTTTTGTATTTTTCTTTAAAAAGAAAGTAGGATAATATCTCGCCAAAATCTCCCGATTGTATATTTCCAAGTGAAGGAAGAATTTCTGAAAGCTCTTTTTCTTTTGTTGAAGAAAATGTTTCTATTCTTTGCAGAAGTTCATTCTCTGTGATGTAACAACTCTTGTATGGAACAGGGAGTTTATCAACGAACTCGTCCCACTCCTTATCCTTTAGAGATAATAGTATAAAATTCTTTGAATCTTCCTCAAAATGTTTTAATAATTCCATCAATTATCAACGTTGTTTGTTGTTTTCTTACGGTTGCAGGTAACGGCCTCAGGTAGACGCAGTGCTGGTTTAATAGCACGTCATGATCCACCGATGAACAAAGCTAATAGAAACCTCGGACTTCTGCAACGCAGAGTACCCAGCATTGCGTTTACCTGAGGCCGTTACCTGCTGGCCATTTTTCTTGTCTTTTTAATCTACCGATAGAATGCACGGACGTATCAGACTGTGCGAGGGCAAGGTAAAGGGCTTGAAGGCTCTTTTCGTCTTTAGAAGGGGGGACCTTCGCGCCAGAGGAAAAACGAAATGTGCCTGACAGCTGCGATGGGTGGGTTGGGACTAGCCAAACAGGTAGCGTTTATTATTATCTGTTTAAGTTCGTAGGCATCTAGTTAAGACGGAAGTGTCTCGAGAGGATTCAAAATTAGGTGGAATCTAGTAATTTTTTACTTCTGATGATATAAAGTTAAATTATATAGAGAATAACTTTAAATTAATAAAAAGCGGTTCTCTATAGCAAACAAAATAGCATAATCTAAAAGAAATGGTTGTTGGATAGAAGTATTTTTTTGTTTGCATTTAAAAAGGTACTGTTCCTCAAATGGTCTCAAAACTCTATAGGAGGAATTATAACTTTTTAATTTTTTTTTGTTCTAATATCTATCATAAATAGATAATATTCAGGACTTAAAATTCATGAAAATATGACCGTGTCAGAAGTGATTTTCTACCAATCGAATAGGAAACTTAGTGAACGTTGGCTTAAAAATTCTTTATTATTTTGGGATAAAATTAATACTGTCACTCCATTTACTGTTTCAGATAGATACTTAGATAGAGCTAAAACAAGAACTCAATTGCTTATTGATGCAGGTGTTTATAGCAGAGATCTTAATAATAATTCTCCAGAGGCTAAAAATGTTTTAGATATTATAGAAAAAACTCTTTCGAAAGAACTCGAACTTAGAGAATTTATAGATAAATCCAATGATTCCGATTTAGTTCAAATACTCAAGAATGAGAAGATTGTTGTACCTCTACTGTTAACTAATAATACTCCAGAAGTATTAAAATTAACAGAAAACATAAAAATGCATATCAATGATATGCCTGGTATAGAGCATATTTCATACACTGAAAAAAGAAAAATAAATTTATTGCTACTTAAAACCTATAGAGAATATTTAGAAGATCTAATACATTTTTATCCGGATGAAATTCCACAAGAAATAACTATTCCATTAGATCTGATTTCCCTAGATGGCAAAAGTAATTATTGGACTACAACAGACTGGGTAAAACTGACTAAACCTTTTTTAGATAATTTCTATTCCAGTTTAGCTGTAGCTATTGCAGAAAATCAAGGTTTACCAATTTTGACAGACAATAGTGATTATTTTCAACTTTCTAATACCAATAGGTTAAGCAATAATCTTGAAATGGAAGATAGAGCACAAGGAATATTGTATAATATGCTATTTAAGAAAATTTCATTAGATGATTCTACTCCAATTGAAAAGATTCTCAAATTTAAAGAAGTATACAAAGGTGAGTTAAACAAATTCCGGGAGGAAGTTTCAAAACTTTCTACAACTATTGATGTAAACCAAAATATTAATTACATTAAAAGGCAAGCAGATGACATTTTTAAAAATAAAATAATGTTGTCTCAAGACGATATAAAAAAGGCTCTCACTGGTTTTAATATAAAATGGGCATCAGAAAACGTGCTTAAGATTGGTTTTTTATCAA
>DATBXH010000694.1:0-2579 GCA_036514375.1 Bacteroidales bacterium
ATCCGAATGATCTCAAAGCGTTGCTTGGCCCCAATCTTTCCAAAGAAGATGAAGATGCTTTTGCAGGATTTTCGATCGATTGGAAAAAAAATGTTTATGATAGTGTTGAGAAGAAGAAAATTATTGCTGTGTCGATTTTAATGTACGATCATAAATCGAGGATTAGTCAATTTCAGTCACTCATTGAATTACTTACTGCATTCAAAAAATCAAAGGACTCACTCGACAATTATAACACATGGTTAAATTATATGCCTGATTTTGTTCAGGCCAGAAAAACAAGCCCTGGTTTGCTCTCAATATATTTAAATAACCTTTTATATCTGGTTCAAAATGACTTAGTCTATAAAACTAATGCTGCCCAATGGAAATTTATAGGCGGGAACCGTACTTTTAAAATTGGGAAAGAGGGGTTTCATGTATCTTTTAGCCCTGGTGAAATGAAATGTTACGCAAAGCGCGACAGCATTTCGATTCTGAATACTGGTGGAGAATGGTACCCCATGGAACATAGATGGATTGGAAAAGACGGACTAGTAACATGGGAACGCGCTGGTTTTAATAAGAATGAGGTTAATGTAAAACTGAATAATTATAACATTGATTTGGGCAGAACTGAGTATAAGGCAGATTCTGTTTTATTTACTTACGGTAAATATTTTAGGCAACCTGTTTGGGGTAAATTATCCGACATGGTGATGGATATTCAGAATCCTGAATCTGCTACTTATCCCCAATTTGAAACATACAGTAAACGATTCTTATTTAATGATCTTTATCCAAACATAGATTACGATGGCGGTTTTACCATGCGAGGGGCAAAAATTATCGGTTCGGGTACAGAGGCTGAATTAGCAAAAATAACAGTTAAAAAAGGGCCAAAAATTTTGATGGAGGTTCGTTCAAAATATTTCGTATTTCGACCCGACAGGGTGAATGGTATAAGCACCATTGTAAAGATCAGCCTGGAGCATGATTCCATTTATCACTCAAACCTTTCATTTGCATACAATGTGAATAAGCAAGAGGTGAGCCTTTCACGGACGGAGAATTACGCTTCGTTGAGTCCTTTTTATGATTCATACCATAAACTGGACATGGATTTCGAACAACTTACCTGGCGAATTACAGAACCCAATATTAGTCTCACGATGTCCAGAGCCTCAGCCATTGGGAAAGCAAAGTTTCAGTCACAAAATTTTTATAATCAGACTGAATTTGAAGCAATACAGGGAAGAGATGCTTATCATCCTTTGGTAGAACTCCGTAAGTTCTCAAGAATGATTAATTCGAATGTTTTTCCTGCTTCTAATTTTGCCCAGTACCTCGGATATCAGGTAAGCGAGGTCAGACAGGAGCTTATGATGTTGGCCCGGAAAGGATTTATTTATTTTAACAGTGAGAGCGACATAGTAACAATAAAGCAACGCCTTATTGATTATTTAAAGGCTGGCGCAGGTTCCGTGGATTATGATGTGTTAAGCTTTAATTCGACAACCCAGGCTCCGCTGGATAATGCTGTCCTCGATATGGATAATCTGGACATGACTATTAACGGGATACCCAATATTGCCGTTAGTGATTCTCAGAACGTAGTAATTTATCCCGCGCATGAGCAAATTATTATGAAAGAAAACCGAAGTTTTCAATTCGACGGAAAGATTGATGCCGGTTTGTTTACTGTTTATGGTAGTAATTTTTTCTTTGATTACAATAACTTTAAGATTAATTTACAGAATGTTGATTCAGTATCTGTCAGAGTTTATAGTGGGGATAGAGATGAATTGGGACGCCCTGTAACCCGACCTGTGACAAGTGTAATTCAGCATCTTACCGGCGAAATTCAAATTGATAAACCGGACAATAAGTCAGGGCTTAAGAATTATCCCGAATATCCTTTGTTTAAGAGCCGCGAAAATTCTTATGTTTATTATCAGTCCAAGGATATAGAAAATGGTGTTTACCCGGAAGAAAGTTTTTATTTTGAGCTGTATCCTTTTACTATAGATAGTTTGGATAATTTTAGGAAAGAAGGATTGGTATTCAGGGGAAAATTCGAATCATCGGGGATTTTGCCGCCGATTGAGCGGGATCTGGTACTTCAACCCGATTATTCTCTGGGTTTCAAATTTAATCCTGGTACTGATGGCATACCGGTGTATGGAGGCAAAGGTACTCTGTATGGCGATATCCAATTAAGTCATAAAGGTTTAAGAACTGATGGGAAGCTGAAATATCTTACATCTACCACTAAATCGAAAGATTTTAAGTTTTATCCGGATTCGATGAATACACTTTCTGACGAATTTGCTATAGAGCGTCAGACAACAGGTGTTCAGTTCCCTTTAGTGAGCTCTGCAGGGAACTATATTCACTGGGAAACAGGAATAGACAACAAGATGGCGATCAAGCAAGGCAAGGATCCTTTTAGGATGTTCAATGAGAAAACTTCGCTTACCGGTGGCCTAATTTTGCAACCTAAAGGCTTAACAGGCAAGGGAGACATGAACCTTACCACTGCTGATCTTCAGTCGCGCTTATTTAAGTATAAAGCAGAGATTATAGATGCCGATACATCC
>DATBXH010000695.1:0-3510 GCA_036514375.1 Bacteroidales bacterium
TACAAAGAAATATTCTTTTCTTGTTTTTAATCACTTTAGGAAATCTTGTGAATGCCCAATTGAATATCGATGCTTCCAGGAATTTGTTGCAGAGACTTCTTCCCAGACATGCCGATCAGTTTGAAATTAAACCTTTAAACCAATCCGAAGGAAAGGACATTTTTCAGATCGAAAGTAAAGGAAATAAAATCGTATTGTCGGGTAATAATGGAGTCAGCATAGCATCAGGGCTGTATTATTATTTGAATGAATACTGTCATTGCCAGATTACCTGGAACGGCGTTAATTTGAATTTACCGGATTTGTTGCCGCCTGTGCCTGGAAGAATTGAGAAGACCTCGCCCTACGAGTACAGATACTACCTGAATTACTGTACGTTTAATTACAGTATGAGCTGGTGGAACTGGGACCGGTGGGAAAAAGAAATAGACTGGATGTCATTGCACGGGATCAACATGCCATTGGCTATAACCGGAGAAGAATATACATGGTATGAAGTTTATAAAGAGTTGGGATTTTCGGATGATGAGCTTTCCGGATTCTTTAGCGGACCAGCTTACTTTTCCTGGTTCTGGATGGGAAACATTGATGGCTGGGGAGGTCCGTTACCTTTCTCTTGGATAAGGAGCCACAGGGATTTACAGCAAAAGATTCTCCAACGCGAACGTGAGTTGGGAATGAAACCGGTATTGCCTGCTTTTACCGGCCATGTTCCTGCGGCTTTTAAAATGAGATTTCCAAAGGCTAAACTGAAACAAACCAACTGGAATAATGGGTTTGCTGATACATACATACTTGATGCAGGAGATCCAATGTTCGCGAAGATTGGTAAGATGTTCCTGGATAAGCAGACTGAAATCTTTGGCACGGATCATCTGTATTCTGCCGACACATTTAACGAAAATGAACCACCATCCGATGAGCCGACCTCTCTTGCTGAATTGAGTACAAGCGTGTATAACGGAATGAAACAGGCAGATCCAAAGGCTACATGGGTCATGCAGGGATGGTTGTTTTATAGCGACCGGAAATTTTGGAGATCACCTCAAATCAGGGCATTACTTGACACTATTCCTAACGATCATATGATTATCCTCGATCTTGCTGCAGAAATAGAACCTGTGTGGAAGAGAACGGATGCTTTTTATGGTAAGCCATGGATTTGGAATATGCTTAACAATTTTGGCGGTAATACCAATATGTTTGGACATTTGGAGGATATTGCGCAGGAGCCTGCGAAGGCATTAAACAATGCCGGTTCCGGGAAAATGTGGGGTATCGGCCTCACCATGGAAGGAATTGAACAAAACCCTGTGCTGTACGAATTAATGATGTCCAATACCTGGACAAATAGGCCGATAGATATAAATGAATGGTTGCAGTCATATGTTCGTAACCGGTATGGAAGCCTGGATAAAAGCGCTCTGGAGGCCTGGCAAATATTGAAATCAACAGTTTATAACGGCAAAATAATACGGGATGGCGCGGAATCTATCATTACCGGCCGCCCGACTCTTGATTCGGTTGCCCGGTGGACGAAAACCAAACTCAATTACCCGATGGAGGAATTACTGCCTGCCTGGGACCATCTTATGGAGGCCGTTGAGACCTGCCGGAATAGTGATGGGTTTCAATACGACCTGGTAGATGTAACGCGTCAGGTATTGGCTAATTATGCTTTGCCTTTACAACGGAAATGGGTCAGGGCTTATCAGCAGAAAAATATGGCTGATTTTAAAAAGTATAGTAACCAATTTATCGAATTGATAGACGACATGGACAGACTTCTTGCCACCCGGACAGATTT
The DNA here is from genome assembly GCA_036514375.1 of Bacteroidales bacterium. Lineage (GTDB taxonomy): Bacteria > Bacteroidota > Bacteroidia > Bacteroidales > JAAUTT01 > JAAUTT01. The sequence goes on from DATBXH010000695.1 coordinate 1,808, forward strand.
TTTGCTTGGTCAGTGGATTTCCAGTGCAAGAAGTTGGGGAGCCAACACACCGGAAAAAGCGCTTTACGAACGTAATGCCCGGGACCTGATTACATTATGGGGTGACGCAAACAGTCCGTTGCACGAATATTCGTGCCGTCAGTGGAGCGGACTATTGACCGATTTTTATAAAGTCAGGTGGCAAAAATTTTTCCAGGAAACAGAGAAAGCTTTATTGACTGGGAATGAAATGAATACCACTGATTTCGAAAAGACAATCAGTATCTGGGAATGGCAATGGGTAAACACCCAAAAGGATTTTCCGACAAAGCCATCAGGGAGCTGCATAGAGATTGCAAAGCAATTGTATGAAAAATACCGGAAAACAATATGATCTGTACTCAGCATTATTTGATCCGGGTCACTTAAAAAGAGATCATTTATAGCACTAATGTCAAATTAGAATGAAGTTTAATATATATATTCTTTGGCTGGTAGCCTCTCTTCCATCGATACTTTTTGCTCAGAATTACAAATATGTGGACCCTCTAATTGGTTCTGAAGGCGATGGCAACGTATTTATTGGTCCGTCCTGTCCATTCGGTATGATTAAGCCTGGGCCGGATTGCCTTAAGAGTGCAAACAGTGGCTATTCTCCGGATATGAGTAAAACGATTTATGGTTTCAGCCAGGTACATGTGAGTGGCACAGGAGGAGGACCGAAATATGGAAATATTAGCGTTATGCCATTTTCCGGCGATTTTGAATCCATCAATCAGGAATCGCTGAGGATTGACGAAAAGGCTGAACTGGGCTACTACGGTGTAACGCTGAAAAAGTGGAATATCAAAACAGAGGTAACAACGTCATCCAAAGCTTCTATTTACCGGTTTGTTTTCAGTACGAATAACAAGAAGGCTGTAAAAATTGATGCCGGTGTTTTTTTAGGTGAGACCGCAATTCCCGATGCAAGGGAAGCTCAGCAGTTTGTTGGTTCCGAGATAGAAGTGGTATCAGATAGTGAGATCAGAGGATATAGCCGGGTACGTGGCGGCTGGAACAACGGTAGTGCCTATACTGTATATTTTTCTGCGGTGTTTAATCATCCTTTTAGTAAATTTTCCACTTGGCAGGATTCACAATTGGTTGCCGAAAAGAAATTTCAGGTAGATGTTGGAAAAAAGACAGGTGCACAGCTTTTTTTTGAAACAGTCTCCTCCGACACCTTGCTGATGAAAATTGGTATTTCTTTTATCAGTTGCCTGAAGGCAAGACAAAACATCGAGAAAGAGATTCCGCATTGGGATTTCAATGAGGTATTGCATCAAACCCAGGATAAATGGGAGGAACTGTTAAAAAGAATAGAAGTAGATGCATCTCCGGAAGAAAAGACCATGTTTTATACTGCACTTTATCATACGATGCTTATGCCTGTCGACAGGACAGGCGAAAATCCGTTATGGGAAAACACTTCGCCCTATTACGACGATTTCTACGCCATCTGGGATACATACCGTTCTTCCAATCCATTAATAACGCTTGTTGCGCCCTCTCGTGAGGTGGATATTATCAATGCTTTATTACAAATTTATAAGCGGGATGGTTATATGCCCGATGCAAGGAGTGGTAACTGCAACGGACGTACGCAGGGAGGATCGAATGCAGAAGTTTTAATTGCTGATGCGTTTGTTAAAGGATTGAAAGGAATTAATTATAATCTTGCT
>DATBXH010000696.1:0-11588 GCA_036514375.1 Bacteroidales bacterium
ACAATCTTTTTTGGATACCTCTCAAAATTTCATCAGAAATACACAAAACAGCTTAAATTGGGCCCGGTTTACCAACAAAATGGAATGTAACCTTACGAAAAGTAAAACTTCTGTTACGATTGTACATATGGGCGACTCTCACATCCAGGGAGGATATTTTACCAACAGGGTGAGAGAGCTTCTCGATAAAAAATACAGGATTCAGGGTCGCGGATTTGTGTTTCCCTATACATTGTTAAAAGCAAATGGTCCGGAAGACGTTAAGTTTTATTCCTTGTCCAGATGGTTGGGGCAGAAATATAACCATATTGGTAGTAAAGAAAAAGCAGGCATCGGAGGATATTCTCTGCTATTAAATGACGAGGCAGGCGCAATGTCAATTTCCCTCCAACAAGGTTCAGGCACGCGTTATCCCTTTCAAAAACTTGTTGTTTATCATGAAAATTCAACATTACAGGTTTCTGTAAGAGATGCAATTAGTTGTAAACTGGATACAATAACTCCAACGATGGTGGCTACCAGATTCAGTTTTAATTCACCGCGCGACAGTGTTATATTGCGATTTAAACACGGAAGTGTGTCCTCACGGTTTTATGGAATCGAACTGCAAAAAAATGAACCTGGCCTGGTGTACCATTCGGTGGGAGTGAACGGAGCAAGCTTCGAATCGTATGTTAATTCTATCGATTACATTCCTATGCTTAAGGCCTTGCATCCGGATTGCATCATTATTTCACTGGGCACAAACGATGCCTATTTGCCACGGCTGGATACGACGGTATTAAAAAACAGGATACAATCGGTTATCCGAACGATAAGGCAGGAGATCCCTGAAACTGCTATTTTATTTACAACACCGGGAGATCATTTGCTTCATAAAAAAGATATGAATAAAAACCTGGAAAGGGTCCGATCCGTTATAATATCGACTGCTATAGAACAACAATGTGCTTACTGGGATTTTTTTTCAGTGATGGGCGGTTTGGGAGGATCAATAAAATGGTCCGAAAATGGGTTTATGTTCAGAGATATGTTACATTTGAGCAAGGAAGGATATAAATTGCAGGGAGATTTATTCTTCGAAGCATTTGATAAAGCGATGGAAGGGACAACCACCAATCATTAGTGAATTTAGGTATTCATGGAAGGTTTAAAAGAACTGATACTTCAAAATCTGCTATACAATCCGCAAAAGCCATTGCTTTTCACTCAAGGTTTTTTTTGGGTATTATTTATGGTGATGATGTTGGGCTATTCCTTTTTTTATAAGCGAATTGGTTTACGCAATGCCTATCTGTTTTTTTTCAGTCTTTATTTTTATTATAAATGCGGTGGCGGGTATGTTTGGATCCTGATATTTTCTATTGTTGTTACCTATCTTATCGGAATAGGTATATACCTAAGCAAGCGAAACTGGGTACGGCGTTTTTATGTTGCATTAAGTGTTTTGATCAGCATTTTGCTGTTGTCTTATTTTAAATACACTTACTTCTTTACAGACATTTGGAACCGTTTATTTCATACCAATTATAAAGTTTATGACTATCTGGCGTTTTGGACAAACCGTCAATTGGGAACACATTTCGATATTTCCAATATATTTCTCCCGATTGGCATTTCATTTTTCACCTTTCAGGCATTAAGCTATACTGTCGATCTGTATAGACGGAAGGCGAGACCCGTACTGAATATTATTGATTTCGGCTTTTATAAATCCTTTTTTCCCCAATTGGTCGCTGGTCCAATTGTAAGGGCAGCCGAGTTTATTCCTCAGATGTATGCCAAGTATACTCTGACAAATCGCGAAATGGGGCATGCACTGTTTCTTATCCTAAATGGCCTTCTCAAGAAAATGGTCATATCGGACTATATTTCGATCAATTTTGTAGACAGGGTATTTGATAACCCATTAGGATATTCAGGGTTCGAAAACCTGATGTCCGTTTACGGATATTCGTTACAGATATATTGCGATTTCTCCGGATATACTGACATTGCCATCGGGATTGCCCTTTTACTGGGATTCAGGATACCCATTAATTTTAATTCGCCATACAAAGCGGTTGATCTCACTGATTTCTGGCGTCGCTGGCATATATCCCTGTCCTCCTGGCTTCGCGATTACCTGTACATACCCTTGGGAGGTAGCCGTAAAGGGAAAGTGAGAACTTATTTCAATCTTTTTATAACGATGCTGATTGGAGGTTTATGGCATGGCGCCAATTTGCGGTTTATCATTTGGGGAGGACTGCATGGTTTGGGCCTGATATTTGATAAATTAAGGAAAACCTTCTTATCACATCAGCATCCAAGGTATGGCTATCACAATGTTCTGACGCAATTTATTACCTTTCAGTTTGTTTCATTTGCCTGGATATTCTTCAGAGCCACTGATATGCAGACTGCGGGCGCCATGCTCAAACAAATATTCGGGCATTTTGAAATGCAGATGGTTCCTGCCATGGTAGCTAGTTATGCAAATATATTCCTGATCATACTTCTGGGATATGTCATTCACTGGATACCTTACAGGTTAAAGGAAAAATACCGTGGACTGTTTATAACAACGCCCATATATGTTAAGGCAATTGTAACGGTTTTGGTGGTAATTTTTATTTTCCAGGTAAAATCGTCGGTACTTCAGCCATTTATATATTTCCAGTTTTAATACGAAGCATTCTCCGGAAAATTGCAATGCTAAACATGGCGTTAATTCAGGAATTTTACTTTAGCAGGTCTCCGGGTGCTGATAAATATTGCCAAATTAAATGATATATATCATCGTTTCGTCTTAAAAAAATGTTTGGATAGTATTAAAAAATAATTACTTTTGACACGCATTACATTTATTTTGACTAACGCCTTAATTTGATTGACAAATGATTTACTTATTATTTTACCTGATTTCATTCGCAATTGTAGGCATTTTTATCAAAAATGCGCCAGTCGTAGATGAAGAGCTCTAAAGAAGAGCCACAAAATATATATAGTTTTTGCTTCTCCTGACTTTCTTTTTGTAAATAATGTATTTCTGATACGTTACATGTAATTTTTGTCATTCTGCAATAATCGATTTGTTTTTGGTATCATTTTCAATAGCGCTGTTAAGCTGTAGCGTAGGCATTCAAAAAAAGTTATATTTGGATTATAATTTTTTGCCAACGTGAAACATAAAACCACTATCTATTTAGCTTGCATCATACTTGCTGCACTTGTTTATTTTCCAATCTTTGGACATCTTGATACACTTTCGCTAAGGTTATGGGATGAATCGCGGTTAGCTGTAAATACGTTAGAAATGTGCAAAGATGGAGATTGGATCGTAACACATTATGAAGGCAAACCGGATATGTGGAATACCAAGCCCCCGCTGATGATATGGGTGCAGGTCGGTTTTGCAAAAGCCATTGGTGTTAATGAGTTATCGCTGAGACTTCCTTCTGCCATAGCGGCTTTTCTTACCTGCTGTTTACTAATCTTTATTTCTGTTAGGTATATAAAGGATTTTTGGTTTGGGTTTATTGCTGTTATTGTTTTAATCACTACACAGGGTTACATCAGTGAACACGGTGCACGAACAGGCGATTATGATTCGTTGGTTACATTATTTATTGCGGCTGCCTGTTTTACATTTTTTCTTTACACGGAAAATCAGAAACCGAAATATGTATACTTTTTCTTTATAAGCCTTACACTTGCTGTGTTAACCAAGGGTATTACAATAATGCTTTTTATGCCTGCTTTCCTTATTTATTTGATGACCCGGAAACAATTGACAGCTACCCTCAGGAACAAACATTTTTACGTTGGCCTCACCGGTTTTCTTACCATAATTGCAGGTTACTATGCGTTGCGTGAACATTATAATCTGGGATACCTTGAGGCAGTTCGGAATAATGAGCTTGGAGGAAGATTTACCAAAGTAATTGAAGGGAATACCGGTGATTTTGGGTATTATTACCGGAACCTGATCGATTTCCGGATGCCCGAGTGGGTATTCTTAATTCCATGTGGCATTCTCCTGGGGATGGTTAGTAAGGACAAAAAGATATATCAGCTTACGTTTTTTTCGTCTGTTTCAATGATTGGCTACTTCATTGTTATTTCGCTATCGGAAACCAAATGCGGATGGTATGATATACCGATGTTCCCATTGCTGGCAATCATAATTTCCATGGGTATTTATTTTGTATTTTGCTATCTCAGGAGCTCCGAAGTATTGCACCGCAATTTAAAAACGAACGTATTGCCATTTGTATTCCTCTTTTTGATTTGCATAACACCTTACAAAAAAATAATCGATAAAACATTTGTACCCAGAGAACCTGACTGGAACAAGGAAACTTATGAGTTAGGATACTATCTGAGATTTGCTTTAAAAGGTTATTATCATGTGGATGACCAGTATATTTTGTATAAAGGATATAATGCCCATAATTTGTTTTACATTCGTATGCTTCAGGATAAGGGGATTCGCACCGGTTATAAAGACTGGACAAACCTTTGTGCAGGAGACAACGTAATTGCTTATCAGCCGGAAATAAAGGACTATATTCAAAAAAATTATAATACGGAAGTTATCGGAGTAAACGGAAATATTACGATACATAAAATTTTAAAAAGAAAACCCAATGAAAAAGAAACTGACTGATCTTTATAACTATCTATCAGGAAATTCTCTTGAATTCTTTGTTTTTGCCATGCTGTTCCTTGCATACATTCTTTTATTGCCCAGAACCGGACACGGCGGCGATATGTGGTGCTGGAGCCAATGGACCCACCATATGTTTAGCAATGGCCTGGGCAATGTATACAAATCGGGCACTGACTATTTGCCACTTTACCATTATGTATTGTTTTTGTTTGCCAAATTTCAGGGAAATCTTGAGCACATCGACCGGAATCTTTTTTATCTGAAAGCCATTACCCTGCTGTTCGATTTCGTAGCAGGATATGTGCTTATTAAATTTCTTCGTACCAGGTACGATCGTCATCAGACAATTTTGTATTCGTTCCTCTATTTTTTTAACATAGGTTACTTTTATAATACAGTGATATGGGGCCAGGTTGACGGAATTATGGCTTCTTTAGTTTTCCTTGCATTTTATTGTGCATACCGAAAAAAAGTATTGATTTCACTCATATTTATTCTTCTGAGTCTGAATTTTAAGCTTCAGGCAATTATTTTTTTCCCAATACTTGGATTGATGCTTTTGCCTGCCATGACAGAGCAGTTTTCATTACGGAAACTGCTTGTATGGATTGCTATGCCGGTTATTTTACAGGTGCTCATAATCATGCCTGTTTTACTTGCCGGCGATATCGCACAGTTATGGCGTGTAGTTACAGGCTCTGTAGGTAAATATCCTGTTGTATCTGCAAATGCTTATAATTTCTGGTCGTGGGTGGTGAAAGGCGACCGCATGGAGATTTCCGACAGCATCAGGTTTTTAGGGATAACTTATAAAAGCTGGGGCTTGTTTATGTTTTGTACATCCAGTTTCTTTGCGCTATGGCCGTTATTTAAAAGTACAATAAGCCAGCTTTTCTGCAGGGAGAAAAAATTTATATCAACTGAAAAAATGCTGATCACAGCCACTTTAATTCCGATGTTGTTTTTCTTTTTCAACACGCAGATGCATGAACGGTATATCCATCCTGCCATTCTTTTCCTGGCAGTTTATTCGCTGCTTTCCAAAAAATATCTTCCTTATATATTAGGCAGTGTAGCGTATTTTCTAAATCTTGAAGCCGTTTTGAGATACCTGCAGCTAAAAAACTACAATACAGCACTTTTTCATCCTATTTTTATTGCGATCTTATTTTTTGTTTGTATGGCTTACTTGTTTATGCAGCTTTATAAAAACACGTCAATCCCGAGGCAAAAAATCATTGAAACACGATGACGAGACATCCAAACACCATCCCAAATCATCCCAACCCACGAAAAAGAGGTTGAAATATCCTGAAAGGTCTTCAGAAAAACCAAGAAAGATAACAAAGCAAGTCAAAAAGATGGTTCCTCAAGGTCAAAAATTAGTTTCGCAACCAAAAAAGTTGTTTCTGCAACTAAAGAGCCCGAAGAGCAACGGACAAACCTGCCATAACGGCAGATGAAGAGTATTAAACATCCGATAAGATAAGTAAAACATTGAAAAAAGTCAGCAGAACAATATAAGGGGATATCAAATCAAGACGAAAAGTTAGCCAAGCGAGGTCTTTTTTTATCTTTGCACGATAATTTCCGGTTATGTCATCAGAAAATAATTATTTGAGAAAGCCCGAGTGGTTGAAGATACGTTTACCGCGAGGCGAGGAATTTGCAAAAGTAAATTCGATTGTAAAAAAATACCAGTTACATACCATATGCACCAGCGGTAATTGCCCCAATCATGCCGACTGCTGGGAGCGGGGCACAGCCACCTTGATGATTCTGGGCGATACCTGTACACGATCGTGCAAGTTTTGTAATGTGAATACCGGAAAACCACTTCCTGTTGATCCCGAAGAACCTGTAAAAGTAGCCGAAACCGTAAAAGGTCTCAGGCTGAAGCATTGTGTACTCACCTCGGTCGATCGCGACGATTTGCCCGACGCGGGTGCCAACCATTGGGCAGAAACCATCTGTGAGGTAAAACGGCTAAACCCGGGAACTACCATCGAAACCCTCGTGCCTGACTTTGATGGTAAACAAGAATTGATTCGGCTTGTTATAAATGCAGGGCCTGAGGTTATTTCTCATAATCTCGAAACAGTTCGCCGGTTAACACCGCTCATCAGGAGCAGGGCTAAGTACGAAACCAGCCTCAACGTATTAAAATACGTTGCAGACAGCGGACTGACAGCTAAATCGGGAATTATGCTTGGCCTGGGCGAAACAGAGGAAGAAATCCTCCGAACCATGGACGATCTCCTGGCAGTCAATTGCAAGGTATTTACCATGGGGCAATATCTCCAACCCACACGGCAAAACTATCCTGTAAAAGAATATGTGACACCGGAGAAGTTTGAGGAATACAGGGAAATAGGTTTAGCCAAAGGATTTGCTTTTGTAGAGAGCGCTCCGTTGGTACGATCGTCATACCATGCAGAGAGACATGTGGAGAAGGATAGGAATACATTGAAATAGAAAAAAATGATACCCGATATTAAATTCATCGACCTTGGTGTAAAGGATTATAAGGAAACCTGGGATTACCAGGAGCTATTATTCCAGGAGATGCTGGACCGGAAGAAAAACGATCCCGACAGTACATTTGGCGGTTATTTGTTGTTTGTGGAGCATCCGCACGTGTATACACTCGGGAAAAGTGGGGAAGCAAACAACCTGCTTATCAGTGAGCCATTTCTGAAGCAGATAAATGCTACCTATTATAAAATTAACCGTGGTGGAGATATTACCTACCACGGACCCGGGCAGATTGTGGGTTATCCCATCATCGATCTCGAAAAATTCGGGATGGGTGTGCGGGAATATATTCAAAACATGGAAGAATCGGTGATTGAATATTTAAGCGGGAATAATATTAAAGCAGGCAGGTTGGAGGGGGCAACCGGTGTCTGGCTCGATGGAGGAACACGGAATGCCCGCAAGATATGTGCGATAGGCGTTCGCGTCAGCAGGTATGTGACCATGCATGGTTTTGCTTTAAATATCAATACTGATCTTAATTATTTCTCATACATCAATCCCTGTGGCTTCCAGGATAAGGGAGTAACCTCTGTAGAAAAGGAACTGGGCTGCAAACAGGATTTTGAAAGTGCCAAACAACTTGTAAAAGAAAAGATAGCCGGAATCTTTAATATGCAGGTTACGGAAGCAAATTATTCAGCTTTGTAATCTTTACTATGAATTGCCACGATATCCGGCATAGCGTAAAATGTTTAATAATATCAAGGAATCCTTGTAAAATCTTCGTATTTTAGATATACTTGCAAAGAGCTGAATTTAATTTGAATTTCCGATGAATTTTTTGGCACACATTTATTTATCAGGCGAAAACGATCATGTGAAAGTAGGAAACTTCATTGGAGATTGGATCAAAGGTAACGACCATAACAAATACCCGGCTGATATCCAGAAGGGCATCTTGCTTCACCGAAGTATCGATTCATTTACGGATAATCATCCAATTGTTAAGAAAAGCAAAAACCGGTTGAATGACAAGTATCATAAATATTCCGGGATCATCATCGATATTTTTTATGATCATTTTTTGGCTCATAACTGGAAGCTTTTTTCAGACATTGAACTCATCGATTACACCCGGAACCTTAATCATTGCCTAATATCAAACATGTCATATCTGCCTGCCGACATCCAGGAATTCATACCACGTTTTATGAAACGGCGCTGGATTGAGTCGTATGCAACACTCGAGGGGATCGAACATGTGCTCATGGGTATGAGCAGGTATACTTCGCTTCCTGACAAGACGGCCGATGCCATAAACATTTTGAAGAACGAATACGAAGGATTTAAATCCGAGTTTTTTGAATATTTTCCATTGTTAGAGGCACATGTAGTGGAAAAATTTCAGATCGAAATTGTGCATCCTTAGATTATAAACTTGCCAAAATCCCGCCATCTACATATATCACCTGTCCATTTACAAAATCGGAAGCTTCGGATGCCAGGAACACAGCTGCTCCCACTAATTCTTCGGGCTTTCCCCAGCGTCCGGCAGGAGTACGTTCGCATAACCAGGCATCAAATTTTTCATCTTTCTTTAAAGCATCGGTCATCTCAGTTTCAAAATAACCTGGACCAATACCATTAACCTGGACATTGTGTTTAGCCCACTCAGTGGCCATAGCCCTGGTGAGCATTTTTACACCGCCTTTGGCTGCTGCATAAGCAGCTGTAGAATGACGTCCTGCTTCGCTCATCAACGAACAGATATTGATAATCTTTCCCGATTTACGTTCAATCATTGCTTTTACAACCTGTTTGCTTACTTTGTAAACGCTGGTCAAATTGGTATTTATCATATCATCCCAATCCTTTTCGGGAAAACTTTCAATTGGAGATCGTTTCATAATGCCGGCATTGTTAACCAGAATGTCGATCTTACCCAGCTCATATTCCATGGCATCAATGCCAATGGAGACTTCCTCCGAGTCGTTTACATCAAACATGTATCCATAAGCAGCAATTCCATGATTTTTTAGACGGTTTAAGGCTTCTTCAAGTTTTTCCGGATTCCGTGCACTAATGGCCAGTGTGGCACCATTTTGTGCTAATCCTTTTGCAATGGCATAACCCAAACCTTGTGTCGCACCTGTAACCAATGCAACTTTACCTGTCAGATCAAATATTTTCTTAGTCATTCCCCAGTTTTATTTATTATACAAAGATATAAATATAGACAAAACCGCAAACACTTAACGGAACTGTTATTCAATAACTAAACGTGGAGAAGGACTTAAAAGAGGATAGAACGTACAAAATCTGTTTCAAGACCATTCATAGTCTGAAGTTTTTTTACAACATCCGTTTCCCGGTAACATACCCCCGTAAGAACCCGGGATACTTCATCGATAGGTTGTTTATCAACGGTAAGTTTGGCTTGCTTGATCAACCCTTTTTCAACCATGAGTTCAACTTCAAGAAGTTTACCATTGAAACTTTGCCGATTTGTAAAAACGAATCTGGGTGAATAACCGAAGTTCCAGTCCCAGGTATTGTATTTGGTCTCGATCAACGTTCTGATTTCAGTCATATCATGCTGATTGAATTCGTATGCAAAAACTTCTTCGGAGCCGGAAGTTAAATGTTTCAGGATTGTTTCCTTAAATGCATCAATCGTGATGTCTGACGGAAGATATTCACTGATATTGGTAACTTTACTGCGAACCGATTTCACAGCTTTATCCTGGTATAAATCAGGGTTCACTTTCAAAGCAGTTCCAAGATTGTCCAGACGTGATGAAAACAGCAACGTGCCATGATGCAAAGTCCGGTTTTTGTAAACATGCTCGGCGTTACCGGAAAACTTCAAACCATTAATGATTAAATCGTTTCTTCCGCTTCGTTCGGCAGGCACCCCCATGCTTTGAAGAACCTCAATAATAGGTTGAGTAAAGCGTTTGAAATCGATGAGATTACCTTCCTGCCCGTTACGGATAAAACAGAAATTTAAGTTTCCGCTGTCATGGAAAACCGTGCCTCCTCCGGATAGCCGTCGTACTATTTTAATATTATTCTCAAGGGTAAATCGATGATTGATCTCCGCAAAGGTATTCTGATGCTTTCCAACAATAATGGATGGTTCGTTAATATAAAGCATAAAAATATCGTCGGAAAAATTCTTCAACAGATGTTCCTCCGAAGCGATATTGAAGTAAGGATCGGTGATATGATTGGTTATGCAAAGCATATTACGACTTTCGTGCCTGAATTTTCCTGTAAACAAACCGTTCGAGGTAAAACATACCAATACCCACTGCTGAACCAATGATGACCCCTCCGAGTATATCGCCTGGGTAATGGACACCGAGATAAATCCGGCTGTAGCAAACTAAAACAGCCCAGCAAAACATGACAATGGTAAGCCAGCGCCGGGCAAAGAACAATGAGACAAAAAATGCGACTGCAAAACAGTTCGATGCATGGGAAGATACAAACCCATAACTGCCACCCCGGTATTCCCTGCCATCAGGAGCTTTTAACACATGCACCATATTTTCAATAGCAGGTGTATGCGTTGGCCTGGGGCGGTGAACGGTGTTTTTAACCAGGTCGGCACCCTGATCGCTGAGTAGGATCATCAATGCAATGGAAAGAATGGTGATCCACCAGTACTTCTTTCGTTTCCAAACCATAAAAAAGATAAGGACTGCATAGAAAGGTATCCACAGGGTTTTGGTACTCACCTGCCACATAAAACCATCCAGGGCTGAACAATGAAGACCATTAAGGAAAAGAAATAGTTTTTGGTCGATGCTTTGAAGGAATTCCATGTTGTAAGTTTTTGTGTGGTAAAGATAATCAGAATTAATCTTTGTGATGCAATGAATACAGACTACAAAGGTTACATAGTCTATTGGCAGAACTTCCGAAGGTAACGAAACTTTATAATTTGTTTGTTACCGGCCGGAGTTTAACTGTTCAGTTCCTTCCACAGAAGATCCTTTAATTTGTCAATCCCCAACCCTGAGACAGAAGAAATGAAAACATGCGGCAGATCGGGTATTTCCTTTTTCATTTCTTTAATAAGCTCATCATCCAGCATGTCGCATTTGGTAATAGCCAATACCCTCTTTTTATCAAGTAACTCAGGATTGTATTGCTCCAGTTCGCCTAAAAGGATTTCATATTCTTTACGAATCTCTTTGCTGTCTGCGGGAATCATAAACAGCAGTAAGGAATTCCGTTCAATATGACGGAGGAAACGAAGTCCTAATCCTTTACCCTCGGCAGCTCCTTCGATGATACCTGGAATATCAGCCATCACAAATGATCGGGAATCGCGGTATTGAACGATGCCTATATTAGGGACAAGTGTGGTAAACGGATAATTGGCAATTTTGGGTTTGGCTGCTGAAACCACAGACAACAGGGTAGATTTGCCTGCATTGGGGAAACC
>DATBXH010000697.1:0-2184 GCA_036514375.1 Bacteroidales bacterium
TAAAAACAAGATGAAAAACTCCATGCTGATTGCTATGGAGCTAAATCAAATGCTTCCATCAGTTGAAGTTCCCCAGCATACCGAAGGATATGAGGGCTTTTACCATCTTAACGAAATGGCAGGCACGGTTGAACATACCACGTTATCTTACATCATCCGCGATCACGATCCGGTTCTTTTCATGAAAAAGAAAGACTTTCTGACCCAGGTCGTCACCCATCTCAACCTTAAATACGGTCCGCAAACAGTAACACTAAACATGGCTGACCAGTATTATAACATGAAAGAAAAAATTGAACCGGTATTTCATATTGTCGAACTTGCCCGAAAAGCACTCACAGAAAGTGGCATCGAACCCAAGGTCATTCCCATAAGGGGAGGAACCGACGGGTCCAGACTTTCTTACATGGGATTGCCATGCCCGAACCTGTTTGCCGGCGGGCATAATTTTCACAGCCGGTTCGAATTCATCCCGGTAAAATCCATGGAAAAAGCAGTAGAGGTGATTGTAAAGATCGTGGAAATGAATGCTTCCTGACGTTAAAATGTTCACGACCCGAATTGCCTCCAATTAATATTACGATTGAAAAAGACACTTAGACATTCTTTTATTCATGAAATCGACTGTTATATTGTTCAAAAGCAACGGCATGGGCGTTGCTCCCGATGACCTCAGCAAAACGCTTGTAAAAAACTACCTGGCTTTGTTGAAAGAGGAAAAGAAACTTCCCGCAGCGCTTTTGTTTTATGGCGAAGGCGTAAAACTCATATGCGACGACTCTCAGGTGTTGGATTCATTAACCGCTTTGGAAAGTAAAGGAGTGAAGTTAATTGCCTGCAAAACCTGTTTAACTTATTTCGGACTCATCGATCAGGTAAAAGTGGGGCACATCGGAACAATGGCCGACATCCTGACCTTTCAGCTTGAAGCGGATAAAGTAATTTCGGTTTAGTATGCTTTGGTATCTTAAAGAAATTCAGCACCACATTCTTAGGGGCTAAGGTAAATGTTGTAGCTGATCTTATTACTATTGAATTTAACCTAGAATCCGACCATGATTTTGGTCGCGTAAAAATCTCATTATGTCATCCTTTAAATAGAATATCAATAAATAAAGTACGTTCTATTTAGGTTCGTCAAGCTCCAGACGTAAATAATCATACAGTACCCCAAACGTCCAGTTCTTTGCATTCAAAGTTAGTTTAATAGAGTTAGTACCCCTTTTCAGCAGACCAGCATCAAAAGGAATGATAACTTCTTCCTCCTTCCCACGTATTCCGTCGCGGTGCATCACTCCCATCGTTGGTAAATGGCCTGTATTTCCAACAGATTTTTCATTTACGGAAACCTGAATCACTTCTCCATGTCTGCTTCCGCAAATTGCCATACGAAGTGTTGCCTTTCCATATACCTGTTGCGGAAGATCAAAAAATATAGACCACGTTGTACCCCGTATCACCTTATAATCTTCTCCAATAACCACAGGCTGGCAGTAATTCCAATCTTTTGACCAATCACTTTTTCCAATGGTGAAGTTCACATCGTTCGGGAATTCTTTGGGATAAAGCATGTATAATCCCCATTGCCAATAATGATCACCGTGCTTGAACTCGACAGCAGACCGGTTGGGAATCCCAATTTCCCATAGTTGTTTTCCATACCTGACTGGTGTCCAAATCAGTTTCCCCAGATTCACGTTACTCGCGGCTGAAATTGAAACGTCGTTTTTCTTGTACTCACCCAGGACTCCATCGGCAAAAGCATATAAATTATATTTCCCCGGACGGATGTTTGGTATATTAAAATTCCCGTTCTGATCTGCACGAACCCAAAACTGATAATGTTTTCCTTCGTATTGCCAGTTTATTTCTTTGGTGGTTTTTGCAGTTGGATCATCTTCCGTTGGATATGCCAAACCTACCCACATATTTGAGTCCTTAAGGTCAGGTACGTACGGATCGTTGATTTGAATTTGTCCGCTTAAAACACCCCGTTCCTGCTTTTGAGGATATTCTTTATCCTGAACCCATGAATAAGGCCAAAAGGCTCGTTGCTTTGCGGCCTCATTAATCGCATCCTTCCACATATCCATATGATCGTCGCCGGAATTGCAATAAATAAAAAATGGCCCTGCAAACTTGTTCCAATTCTCACCCTGACTAAATTCAAGTCCTTTTCCGCCA